>CAYWNG010000248.1:0-8680 GCA_964458685.1 uncultured Pirellulaceae bacterium | reverse complement strand
TAAAAGGTGGATCGCTGAGCCTGAACAATTCGCACGATCTTCTGCTTGCGACACCCAGGACAAAGTTCGTCTTCGCGGTCGTACACCCGATGTTCGTTTTGGTAGCCACCGGACTGGTTGAGCGAATTGCGGTAGGTCCCATCAGAGAGCGTCGAGCCCTCGTAGAGGATGGCGGTGTTGAGGATATCTAGCATCGCTGCATGCAAACGTTTGGATTGCTTAACGGACAATTGTTCTGCAGGCAGCGCTGGATCAATCTTGGCAACATGCAGCATTTCCGAAGCGTAAAGATTACCGACTCCAGCCAGAATCTTCTGATCGAGTAAAGCAACTTTGATGGGTCGCTTCGTTACAGTTAATCGATCGAAGAACTGTTGAGCTGTAATAACTAAAGCATCTGGACCAAGCTTATCGTCGACTAACTGGGATTGAATCTGGTCGCGAGCAACGAGTTCAACAATGCCTAAGCCTCGCTGATCCCAGAACTGAACCTTTAAGCTGGGCTTGCCGCGCATTTCGATCCACAGTCGAACATGCCCCGCATCAGGCACTTCGCTGAGCGTAGCTAAGCCGGTCATTCTGGGCTGAAGGACCAATGCCCATTGTGACGTTTCAATCAAGACACGCTTGCCCAACCGGGAAATGTCTTGCACCACTTCTCCTTCCATTTCAGCGGCAATCTGCTGGAGCGATGGCTTGATCACAATCGGACGACAAGAACAAGGTGGTGTAGTGATTGAGCGAATGCGTCGACCTACGATCGGCAGCAAGCCGCGACGCATCGTCTCTACTTCTGGCAGCTCAGGCATGGGATGGCGCTGTGCCTCCATCGTTGGAGTTGCTACTGAGCTTAGCACTGGCATCGTTGTTTGCTTTGGGGCTGGATGACTCCGAGTTTGACCCTTCTCGCGCAATTACCGCCGCATTTGAATCGGCAGTGGTAGAGCTTAAATCAGACTGCTTCCCATCGCCCTTGGTTTTGCCACCATAGCCATGTTCGTCAAAATGCGTCATTTCGCGGCGGATGATGCCGAGCAATGTCTGTAAAAGACTCACCGCCATAGGACCAACAACAATTCCGATCGGCCCCAACGCTTGAACTCCACCAAGAATGCTTAACAGAGCCAGGAGCGGATGCAATTGCGACTGGCCGTGTAGGACTGCTGCCTTGACCAAGTTATCGACGGTTGCGACCACTAACAGCCCCCACACGGCCAACAGGCCCGAAGCGAGAAAACGCTGCTCGACAAAGGCTAAGTAGATGCAAATTGGTACCCACACCACCATTGGTCCCACAAAAGGAATCAGCGCGGCCACGGTGGTCAGCATGATCAACAAAACTAGATAGTCCATTCCTACGAATGCATATCCAAGGCCAGCGGTCAGCCCCTGCACCACCGCAGCGGCCAACATGGCTAATACAACGGCTCGACTTGTTCTTTCAAAATCACTCAGTAGCTCTTGTTGATACTCTCGATCCAGCGGCAGCATCTGCTGAATCGTTTCGATCATTGCCGGACCATCAGCCAAAAAGAAGTACAGCGAAAGCGAGAGGATCAACATTCCAAAGAGCAACTGGAACGCAACGCGCCCAGTGGCACCAGTCACAGGCAACAGCTTTGGCCTAACGTACTCCATCGCCTTAGTTCTCAGAGACTCGACATCATCTTGCGTTGGATTGGTAACCTCGCGCAAGAATGTCGGAAGGGCTCCTCCGTGCAATTCCGTCTTTAAGCTGCCGAACTTGGATTTGATCGACAGCGCTAGCTCCGCTTGGCTTTCACCGGTCACGGAGTCCTGCGGTTCAAACTTGGAAACCAACTCGATCAGCTCATCCAAGCTGGTCGTATCCCAGGCCTCGCCATGCTGCAGAATGATATCTTGCTTGAGATTGTTAAAGTGCGTCTTGAGTTTCTTTGCATGGACAGCCAAGACGGCGGGCTGTCCCGTCAACGCCGTGTCGCTAACGTCGTGAACCAGCAGATCCACTTCGTCTCCCGCAGCGCGCAAGAGTTCACCGAAGTGAGGCATGGCCAAGCCAAGCGAGCTTCTGAGCTTGCTGAGCTGAAGTCCGATCGAAGCAGCGTTATTCTGTTCGATAAACCGCAGGCCTTGAACTCCGGCAGTCATCACCACGATGCCTACTGGCAAGAGCAAGCATAACAGGATTGCCAGCGTCGTTAGCCCCGCGGCCCACTGCACACGTCCTTTGGTTCTAACCAACAACCACTTGTGCAAAGGCCGGAATACGACCACCAGAATGATCGACAAAAACAGCGGGATAAAGAATCCTGCTAGCACGCGATAGAACAGCACCAAAAAAACGATGGTGATGGCTATCAGAACATAAAATGAAATCAACCGGGACATGCGATTCTCTAACGATCGAGCCTAGAACTTGCCATGAGCTAAGCCGCCCAACAAGCTACCAATATCGGTGTTCTTGAGTTTGTCGGTCAAGTGCTTAGCTTTATCTACGATCTCTTGACTGTACTGCGACTGAGTCTCCTTCGCTTTCTCAATCAACCGCGTAAACTCGGCCTTGAGTGTTGCGATGTCGATCTTTCTTCCGGCCGAGTAGTACTGTTCGGCAACCATTCCTAGCGCGTAGGTTGTCGCAAATGTCATCGCGGTGCCGGCAACGCCACCGCCAACCGTTCCGACCATCGTAGAAAGAAGCTTTCGCAATCCTGATTCGAAAAGCTGTCCTGCGGCTCCCACTCCTAAAGCGGCACCAAAATCTTTCACTGCTAGATAGTCCATTTCGATACCGTGACGTTTGCTGATGTCATAGACCATCTTCAATTGCACGGGAAGGATGGCTAACATGCCCGCGGTCTGAGGCAGCAGCTCCAGCGCCGCGGTCAGTATGGAGTATTTGATCAAGGTTGGATCAAGCGGGTCTTTGGGATCGGTCGGGATCGGTCCGATCACAGCAAACTCGTTGGCAGTAGTCGATGTCGCCGTTGACGCAGCCGCAGTTGAAGCCGCGGTTGCAGCCGCGGTAGTACTTGCCGAGCTTGCCTTGTCTGCTGAGCTGCTCACTACCGGTGAAGCTGTAGGCCGGAGAATTGCCGTAAGATCCTTAAGAAACGCTTCTTCGGCAGGATGCATGTAGCCATCAGCTTCGCAAATGCATCGCGCGACTTCATAAGCCAAGCTCTTGCTTTGATCGCTAGTCAATTGACTAGCCGCTTGGCTTAGCGTCAGCTTTCCAGTAATGATCTGCTGGTACAAGCTGGCCATATCGACCAACTGAATTTCAAACCCTTCGGCGACGCGTCGAATTGCAGCATGTTCGGCTTCGTCTTTCTGTCCATCGGAGAATGCGGCTAGCAGCGCTATGGCAACCACGGCTTCTTGTTCAGATTTATTCATTTCTCGGGCAAACTCCTAAAGGGATTTCTTTGATTCATGCGGTGGCAGGTTCAGTAACTAGTATCCGATAGCGTGCCTCGTGGCAATTCTAAGCGGTAAGGCCAATAAACTTGGCTGGATTGCCAACCAACAACTTCGTTCGCAGCGAAAGGTCCAGACCCAGACCTTCAGCCAGCCAGCGATCCGCGTCCAGCATGCTGCTGGCCGCTCCGACAAAGTGCTGGCCACTTGCGTCTCTGGCAGCTTTATCTGGGCCGATCTTAACTGTTCGCTGCCCAAGTTGGTATACGCCGGGTCCCAATCCAGTCGCACTAATCGCATCGGATACTACGCAAAGTCGATCGTGGTCAACCCACTCCAGAAGATTGCGGAAGAGCAGCTCGGGAATGTGAAAGCTATCGGCGATCAAAGTGTAGGACAGTTGGTTACTCAATCGCAGCGCGCGGTAGATAATGTTGTCGTGCCGGTCCAACAGCTTGGGACAGCCGTTGCCTAAATGCGTGAACAGCGTCAGCCCTGCATCAACACATCGGCGCAAGTCATCTAGGCTAGCGTTGGTGTGTCCAGCCGAGACAACGCAGCCGCGTTGCACACAAGCTCGCGTCAGCTCACCCGCGACGTCGATCTCGGGAGCGAGTGTCAGTAGTCGCGCCAATCCATCTGCGGCATCCAACAGTTGATGAAGCGATGATAACGAAGCTCTCAGAGCATGCTCGGGCGGATGTGCTCCGATGTAACCCGATTCGCAAGGAAAGAACGGGCCTTCAATGTGTATCCCGCGAAAGACTTGACCAGCAACACTATCGGATCGGATCGCTTGCACTAAATTCCGAATGCACTGCGTCATGACTGTCAAATCAGCGGTGATGACTGTCGGCAAGGCAGCCACAACACCATCTCGGTGCATAGCTTCAGCGGCCTGGATCAACTGCGGAATCGATGTTGAAGGATCGTTGAAGTCTATGCCATGATATCCGTTGACTTGCAAATCAACGTAACCGTTTTGAATCAGCCTCATCAGCATCGACCTTCGGCAAGCATTTCAATCAACGGATTGTGGTACAACTTTGCAACGTCTCGGGCGAGAGCATACTACTGCTGCCAGCATCCAACGCGAGAATCGTATCGGGATGCGTTTGCAAGATGCTGGCGGGTACGGACGTCGAAACCGTTCCTTCAACCGTATTCTTTACGGCTTCGGCCTTGCGTCGATCAGGCGCAGTACAAAGGATTTTTTTCGCTCGCATGATTTGGCGAATCGACATACTGATCGCTTGCTTGGGAACACTTTCCAGCGAATCGAACCAGCCTTCGCCAACCTGTTGGCGACGACAGGCTTCATCCAAGTCGACGATCAAGTACGGATCGTTGGCATCAAAGTTGGCAGGCGGATCGTTGAAGGCTAAGTGGCCATTCTCGCCGATTCCGCAGAGCATCAAGTCGATCTCGCGACCGCTTAACGCGGCGTCGGCCAATTGCTTGAGCAGCGCGGGAGGCAGGGTTCCGTCGAGATAATGGAACGAAGCCAAGCCAACGCGACTCACAAATCGATCTCGCAGATAGCCACAGAAGCTGGCTGGGTGGTTGGACGCTAGGCCAAGATACTCATCCAGGTGAAAACCGTGTACGCGACTCCAATCGATTCCACTTTGCGAAACCAGGGCGTTCAGTACTTCAAACTGGCTTGAACCGGTTGCCACCACAAGATTGACCCGTGCGTTCTCACTCAAGCTCTTGCGTAAAAATTCGGCGGCTTGTTCAGCTACGTAACTACCCAGAACAGGACGATCTGCGGCAACAACTATTCGCATCGGCTCTTCTCTCGAATTGCGGGGAGAATTTCTGATTGGTTGAATTCTTAGGAACTCCGAATTTTAGCAGTTTAGCCAGTTCTGGATATTTGCCAGCATTTCCTAGGAACCGCAGGAGTTGCCTAAACTGCCAATAATCCAACTTATGGGAAAATTAAACCGCTTTTAATCCGATTTATCGACCGATAGAATCACTTTAAAGTTGACATCGACTTGCAGAAACTCAATAATGCCTGTCCATCAAGGATAGGCAGCGTGAACCTTGCCATGCGAAAAACGTTCAACATCGATAGTCACCTTAACCACTAACTCACCGATTGCCCGCTCGTCGTATTACTTCTCGCATTAGGAGCTTAGCCGACACCCAAAAGAAATCGGCTAACGAAACAAGGAGAGGCTCGGAATGGCAACTGGAACCTATTTCATACGCTCGTGTCCCACGTGCGGTCGAACGCTAGAAATACGCGTCGAACTGCTCAATCGACAGGTCGAGTGCTCGCATTGCCACGGCACATTTGTCGCAACAGAGATCGAGGAGCGATCCATTTCGGACTTGCGAATCGAACAAGCTTTGGCGAGGACGCAACAGTTCTTGGATTCATCGCACGCTGAGAGCGCTGCCGGAAAACTGGGCTAAGTCTTGCCAGTAGTTCGGATAAGTCTTGCCTGTGCAGTCTGGGTCGCGAATGACGATTCCTGGATTGCGTAGTCCGACCAATGCCAAGCTCATCGCCATCCGATGGTCGTGGTAAGTATCGATCTCCGCGGGAGTGATGTTCACTGGCGGATCGATGCGCAGGCCATCTTCAAATTCATCGACTCGCGCTCCTAGCTTTCTCAGTTCAGTTGCCAAGTCCGAAATGCGGTCAGTCTCTTTGACTCGATTGTGAGCTACACCGCGGACGGTGGTCGAACCTTCAGCAAACATCGCAACCGCAGCTAGAGTCTGCACCGTGTCGCTGATGTCGGACATGTCGACTTCAACGCCTCGCAATCGCTGACCGCCGATGACTTCCGTACCATCTGGGCGATAGTTCACCGTACATCCCATTTGCCTGAGCACTTCACAGAATCGAACGTCTCCTTGGAGGCTCTCTTGATTCAATCCAGACACAAAAGCGCGACCACCAGTAATCGCTGCAGCGGCCCAGAAGTAACTTGCCGCTGATGCATCGGGTTCGATGTCGTAGTCAACTCCCACATACTTCTTAGCTGTATCAATCACAAACGGTCCAGATCCCGTTCCATCAACCGATGCGCCAAAGCTCTGCATCACAGCCGCGGTCATGCGAACGTAGGGTACAGAAACAAGCTCGCCTTGAACCTGAAGAGTCACCGGACTCTTTGCCATCGGTGCGGCCATCATCAATCCCGAGAGGAACTGACTGGAGATATTGCCAGCCACCGTTGCGACGCCACCGTTCAATCCAGTAGAAGCGATCGAAACCGGCGGGCATCGATCGTCGTTTGTGTTAGCACTCTGAACATTCGCGCCAAGCTGTCGAAGCGCAACTAGCAAGTCCCCAATCGGCCGCTCGCGCATTCGAGGCACACCATCAAGGACAAAGTTGCCCTCGCAAGCGCACAGAGCGGCTGTCAGAAAGCGAATCGTCGTTCCGCTATTAGCTACAAACAACTCAGCATTTCGGTTGGGCACACGACCACCGCCGCCGGTCATGCGAATTTCACCAAGCTGCTTGTCATGAACGATAATCAGTCCCAGCTTTTTCCAAGCCTCAATCATCACGGTCGTGTCTTCGCTATCCAACACGCCCGTCAAATGGCTAGAACCGTTTGCCAACGCGGCACACACCAGAGCTCGATTGGTAATACTCTTGCTTCCGGGCGGACGGATAGAACCATTAACGGCGGGGACTGGACTGAGATAAGCTTTTTTCACGTTGAACTGTCTTGTTTTCAAATGCACCATTGGGTAGTGGACGCATTTTACTCGGCATTGACCAAGCTGACTATTGCGCGAGCAATTTCGAAGACGGTGCCTTGTTGGCTGAGCTGGGCTTAACTGCCGTTTCGCCGACGATACACAAGGGAGAACTTCGCGAGTCATACCACTTTAGCATCGATCTACCGTCTCAAGTCGAATTGGCTCGCCGCATCATCTAGTTGATGCTTCCTTATGTTTCCTTCGGCTTTTCATCCTCAATCTTGATGTTTTTCCAATTCATCTTACGAATACGTTCTAAGTCCTTTTCCGCTTCCTTCGTCGCTGTAATCGACTCATTCAGTAATGGTTTCGAATGCCTGGAAAGAATTTCGAGCAACTCGGCTAGTTTTTCGTAAGGGGAAGTTCCCATTCGTGGAACGATAGACTGCTTGCGAGCCCAGTCCATCAAAACTAGGGCCCGTACAATGTCCGAAGGCGCATCGTTAATGATTGAACCGGGATCAGTGGCACGATAGAAGTTCTTGCCTTTTCTGTCCTGTGCAGAACATTTGACTGCAGACATTTCAGTTACCGAAACAACCGGACCTTGGGAAGCTAGGAACCAGAAACCTCTCCAGCCTATGCTAACCCAACTTGCAGGCGTCGTTTCAGCTAGAACAAGATGATTCAACTGTCGAATGGATGTTTCGAACTTTTGTGACTTTTCTTCCAAATCCCGTACTCTGCGTAGAGCACGTCTACGAGCCTGTTCATAATCGTAATAGGCAGCTCGCATAAGCTGTAACTTGAAGAGGTCCGTTTCAATCTTCACTCGCAGTTCTAAGACCTCCATCATTCGGAAATTATAGTTTGCGTAGGCCTCCATCATCTTCGCCTGGACTTCAGCTACTTTGACATAGGTGTCGAGGTTAAACTTCGCCAAATCAAGTGGGTTTACATTTGCCATAGCTAAGGTCTCTCTCGGGGTTCTTGTTTCGTGCCGCTGTTCTTCCTTTGACTGCGTAGTTTTACTATATGCTGGCTTTCTATTCAACTAAATTAGTATGGTTGTAAAAATAACATTCACCAATTCTACTGCCAGCAATGTTTGAAAGGATCATGCAAGGTTAGCTTGGATAGGTAGTTGAGGAGTGGAAAAAAGCCTCGTCGCCTGCAATGAACCCAGCGAACTCGGGCAATGAGATGTTTTGCGTCCCATCGCATTGTCTAGCTTGTGAATCTATAGATCAACCCGTGCGAGATGGTTATTTCGTATGACGTAGACTGAGTCGAATTGCGAGTCGTTGATTGCGCGGCGGCCGGTGAATTCGTTGAAGGCGGGGAAGATGAGGAGGTTGTGGCGATGGGCAAAGCAACTGAGCTTCTCGCCGTTGTCGGGCATGCGGTAGTTGGGATGAATATGGCCAGCTAAGATGAGTTGCTTGTCAGCTTGCCCATGCACCTTGCTGGGGTTGGAAGAACTGTTGGAACAAGAACTGGAGCTTGTGTTGGTAGGTGAACTGGGGGGGCTAGAGTTTGATCCGGCAATGTTGGATTCGGGGTCGTGAAGGCATACAAGATCGCTAATGGTCCAGGGTGGTTCAGC
>CAYWNG010000247.1:0-8684 GCA_964458685.1 uncultured Pirellulaceae bacterium | reverse complement strand
GTGGATACCGGATGGACTTCGTCTCTACGCATACGCTGACCTTCGTAAACCATCATCAGTCCCGGAGCGAGCAGGACCAAGAGAACTAGATCGAGGTTGCGTAGACTCCAGAATCGATGAAAGACGAAGTAGATGCTAAGAAGCAAAAACGACGACAGGAAGACCCAGGTCGCAGGCTCGGGGCGTTGATAGTAGAAAAGCAGATGACTCATTCAGCGAACTTCCGCGCGTCTCCAGACATGTGCGAGAAATCACAAGTAGGCACGCCCGTACGCCACAAAATTGGACTTGCCAGCGCTTAAGGATAGACCTGCCCCCCTTATTTGCAAGATCGACAGGGGGGATTCGGTGAAAATCTCTGTAGCTAAACTTCCAAACTGGCCGAATCTGATGTTTGGTGAAACTGGTAATGGTAAGATTCGGGCTGTTAGGTCGTCTGGAGTGCGTCTAGAACACCTCTGGCTGGCAAATAGGCAAGCTGCAACGACTATTCCTCCTGTTCAACAATAGGGGAATTTCTTTTTCGAGTCGCTAGCAAATACCGATCACTTCCTAAGCAAGTGGTGCGGCTAATTCGACCTAGGCTCTGTAGGCTTGGATGCCTACAATCGCATTCACCGATGCAAGGAATCGAAACTGTCTTTCCAGCTCGTGCATCCGAGCGCTACTACGTGCAATGGGCTCGACTTGGCCCGATGGCGTTTTAGGACAGGCTCGGCAAGGAGTTCTTCATGGGCTCGGAAAGGATTTCCGCCAACATGTTCAAGACAACCGTCGGAAAGTCGACAATTCAGAAGGCCAGTCGTCGGGCTTGGTTTTTCATGCTCTTGGGCCTCTTTACAATCCTGAGTGGCTGTTCATCGCAACGCCCGCGAGCTTGGGGATTCCCGGGCGGTCAGGGAACCGTCGATCGGCAAAAAGCCAGAGCTTCGGTGCATGATCCCTACCCGCTGAACGACATCGGTCCAGCCGTGATGGGCGGAAGGCCACGCGAGTTCGACAAGCCTCGAGCTGAAGCGGCTCGCGAAGCCAACATTCCATTGCAATATCGCAACCTTCCCCCCAGCTACTGACGTGCCACAAATCGTAGCTCGCGATTAGAATAACGGACTTAAGCCAATGGTTCGGTGTTCTCCTGCTCGATCGTGCAACTATGTCCAGTGTTCCAACTCGTCCCAATCCAGACAACGCTCGCCCCGTAGCGGTGATCGACATTGGTGCGACGAGCATTCGGATGGCCATAGCCGAGATCACTGACCAAGGCGAGGTTCATCATTTGGACAGCCTTTCCCAAGCGGTCGGTTTGGGCAAAGATACCTTTACGTCGCAAGCGATTCGCAAGAGCTCGATTGAAGAAAGCGTCCGCGTCCTTCGAAGTTACAGCCGACTGATGCGCGAGTACGGGATTACTCAGCCTGATCAAGTGCGAGTTGTCGCTACTAGCGCGGTGCGTGAGGCGATGAATCGACTTGCCTTCATCGATCGCGTTTACATCGGTACGGGATTGGAAGTCGAGCCGCTGGATGAAGCGGAAGTCAATCGAATCACCTACATGGGCGTGCAACCACAATTGCAGGCCGACCCTCGCTTGGCCAGTAGCCGCGTCGTCGTTGTTGAAATTGGTGGCGGTACAACTGAAGTCTTAGTCGTTCAATCCGGCAATGTGTTGTTTTCCCACACCTATCGGCTCGGTTCGTTGCGACTGCTGGAGATGATGGAGTCGGTCGATGCCGCGCCGATCAAGCGTCGCATCATCATGGAGACACACATTCTCCGTCAAGTCGCTCAGATCCGCGAGCATGTCGTCAGCGATGCGCCGCTGGAAATGGTAGCCATCGGCGGCGACATGCGCTTTGCCGTAAAGCACCTCTTGGACGAAGAGGTCATTCCTGATGGGCTGGTCTATCTTTCGGTTAGCAAGCTGAATCAGTTGGCGCGACGGATGATGAGCCTGAGCGAGGACGAGATCGCGCAGCAGTTTGATGTCAGCTACCAAGATGCAGAAACCGTCGTACCCGCGCTGTTGAGTTACGTTCTACTTGCGCGAAGCTTTGACCAAAAAGAGATCGCAGTCTCGTACACCAATTTGCGAGACGGTCTGCTGAAGAGCATGGCGATTCGCGACAAATGGACCGAAGACTATCGCAAGCAAGTGATTCGCTCGGCAGTCCTCTTAGGGCGGCGATTCGATATTGACGAGAAGCACTCGCGGCATGTCGCCGAGCTAGCCGTAAAGATCTTTGTAGATCTTCGAGCCGAACATCAATTGGAACAGCGGATGGAGTTGATTCTCTATCTCGCCGCGATGTTATACGACTTGGGCGCGTACATCAGTACGCGCAGCAGCCACAAGCACTCGATGTACATCATTCGGCACAGCGAATTGTTTGGACTTAGCCGTAAGGATGTTCTCTTGGTTTCGTTAGTGGCTCGCTACCATCGTCGCAGCAGTCCCCAACCAGATCACGAAGGCTATTCAACGCTGGATCGACGTGAGCGTGTTGCGGTTTCTAAGCTGGCTGCCATACTCCGCCTTGCGATTGCCTTAGATGATTCGCGAAGCCAGCGAATCAGCGATATTCGCTGCAAAGTTACTGGCAAGCGGATGATTGTTTCTGCCATTGGCGTAGAAGATGTATCGCTTGAGCAGCTAGCCTTCCGCGAAAGCAGCGGACTGTTTGAAGAGACCTACGGAATTCCTTGCCAACTGCGAGCGGGCCAAGCTGAGTAACGACTGGCTACTGGGAAAGAAGGAAATCCTGTCGGAGACAGGTGCGACAATTAAGAGTCGCTCCCGTTTCCAACGGGATTTTTCGTCTTCATCGCCCAGCCCTTCGGCCCGAAATCCTTGCAGAATCAAAGCACGTCTTGGTTGAGTGCACTCATCGCGTTTTGAAAGTCGCTAGTGTCCTCGACTACGTCACCGTCTCGCAAGACGATGATACGTCGAGCGTTGCGAGCAACGGCGGGGTCGTGCGTGACCAGAATGACTGTTAGGCCCTCTTCCTGATTCAATCGACGAAACATATCGATCACTTCGCGACTGGTCTTACTGTCTAAGTTGCCGGTGGGTTCGTCACCCATGAGGATCGAAGGGCGATTGGCGAGAGCTCGTGCAATAGCCACTCGCTGCTGCTGTCCACCAGACAGTTGGCTGGAGTGATGATACAAACGGTCTCCCAAGCCGACTCGCGTTAGCATTTCAATAGCGATCTTACGACGCTCTCGCGTGGATAACCCCGGAGAATACATCAGCGGCAGCTCAACATTTTCTACGGCCGAGGTTCTATTGAGCAAGTTGAAGTTTTGAAAGACGAACCCCAGTTGTCGATTGCGAATTCTCGCGCGTTGATCGCGCGACATGGTCACGATCTCATTTCCATCCAGCAAGTAGCTGCCTTGCGTGGGACGATCCAAGCAGCCAAGGGTATTCATCAGCGTAGATTTACCTGAACCGCTGGGGCCGATGAGCGCTACGTACTCGCCACGCTCGATGTTGAGTGTCACGCTACGCAGCGCGTGTACGTCAACCTCACCCAGGTTGTACGTTCGACCAACGTTGCGAAGCTCGATCAGTGCCATTGTTTTTAAAAGCCTTTTTACACGAACGTAATTCGAGTCACCTACTCGTAACGCAATGCTTCGATCGGATCCAATCGACTCGCGCGAAGAGCTGGGAAGAAGCCGAAGAACACGCCAACGGCTCCGGCAAAGAACATAGCGATGATTGCAGCGGGAATGGAAATGATAATTGGCCAATCTTCGCCGCTGGTGAGTTGATTGATCAGCAATGTTCCTGCGACCGAGGTTGCCGTGCCGATGGACAGTCCGATGACGCCACCGACTAAGCTAAGCACCACGGCTTCGACCAAGAATTGCCAAAGGATATCGCCACCACTCGCGCCTACAGCCATGCGAATGCCGATCTCCTTTGTGCGTTCAGTGACCGAAACCAGCATGATGTTCATGATCCCAACGCCACCGACCAGCAACGAGATACCGGCGATCGCTGATAACATGAGGGTCATGGTTCCAGTAATGATGCCCAGCGTTTGTGCGATTTCAGTGGTGTTTTGGACGCGAAAGTCAGGAGCCTTTCCACCAACGATCTCGTGACGTTCCATGAGCAATTGCTCAATCTGTTGAGCGGCCTCGGTCATTTGATCCATAGTAGTTGCCGAGACCATGATTGCGTTCACGTTGTCGAAGTTCGAGCCCTGCAATCGTTTTCGAACGGTGGTGTATGGCATCAGAATGACATTGTCTTTGTCATTGCCAACCATATCGACGCCTTTCTTCTCCAGCACTCCAATCACTCGGAAGGGAATGTTCTTGATGCGAACAATTTGGTCGATCGGATCTGCTGTTTGAAAGAGCTTGGTGACAATGGTTTGTCCAAGTACACAGACTTTGGAGTTGCCCTTGATGTCGTCCTCGGTGAAGAATCCACCAGCTTGAATGGGCCAGTTTCGGACTGTCAGATAGTCCGAGCCGACGCCGAACATTTCGTTAGGGCTCCAGTTGGAGTTGCCAAAGATCACTTGGCCCGTTGTACCAACTATGGGACTCGACGCCAGCACCGCGCTGCATTGCGAACCGATCTCGTGGCTGTCGGCGGCTGTAAGCGTGTTGGTTAGGCTTTCTCGGACTCCACCGCGTCGCATCTGTTCTGGAATGACGACGATAACGTTTGTCCCAAGAGCTTGGAATTGATTTTGAACGAGAGCACTGGCACTTTGGCCGATGGAAACCATCGTTGTGACAGCGGCGATACCAATAACGACACCCAAGACCGTTAGGGTCGCGCGCATTTTGTTTTTGAACAACGCGCGAAATGCGATGCGAAATGTGTCCCAGAATCCCATAGACTTTATCGCTTTACTTGCTTAACTGTTTTGCTTCTTCTTGATTCCAGTCACCAGCTCCATACCTTCCTCCACGTCGCCCGATTCGACGACCGTGAAGCGACTTTCGGCAAAGCTTATGGTGACTGGTATAGCACGCAGAAGGCCATCTTTAACAACCCATACGTGGCGGAGATTAGCATTTCTTGCTGATTCGGCCTGCTCAGCCGCTGAGAGCACGGTGTCTTGCTGAGGCGGAGTGTCTTCGCGGTTTCTTCCTGAACTTGAGGCCCATTGTGAGCCATCCAAAAGCTTGCGATCATCGGGATGAACATAGGCGATATTCTCTGGATAGTATCGCAAGGCCGCGTTGGGAATTTTGAGCACGTTCGCTCTCGAATCGACTTCGAACGACACATTGGCAGTCATCTTCGGAAGCAGCTTTAGGTCGGCGTTGGCTGCCGCGACGATCACTGGGTAAGTGATCACGTTTTGAAGCTCGGTCGCGCTGTATCGTACCTGTTCAATGTACCCTTGGAAGACTTCGTTGGGATAAGCGTCGACGGTAAACGATACAGGTAGCTTCTGCTCGTAAGCATGGCGGATCATCCCAATATCCGCTTCGTCGACGGATGCCAGAACGTGCATCTTCTCGCGAAGGTCAGGTGCAACGCGAAATAGTTCGGGAGTCTGGAACTGCGATGCTAATGTTTGGCCAGCTCCAATCTTTCGATCCAAGATCACACCGCTCACCGGCGAACGAATCTCGGTGTACAAAAGGTTGGTCTTGGCGTTGTCTAAGTTCGCTTCGGCTTGAGTCACCGCGGCCAGTGAGACTGCGATGGAAGCTTCTAGCGACAAGCATTCGAACCTGAGACCGTCCATCTCTTCTTCCGACATGAACGACTCGTTTTTCTTTCGCAGTTTTTCACCGCGAGCTAAACGTGTCTTGGCTTGGTCTAACTGCGCTGAAGCCTTATCAACCTCGGCACGACGTGTGACCAAAATGGCTTGGTCGCGATCCACGGCCGCTTGATACAACTTGGGATCGACCACAGCTAGCAGATCGCCTTCCTTCACATCATCATTAAAGTCAGCATGGATTTCGACGATCTGCCCAGAAACAAACGAGCCAACGGTGACTTCCAAGACAGGCTGGAGCTTGCCAGTCGAGTTGATGATTCGCTTCGCATCTCCACGGACAACGGGAGTGGTTTCCCACTGCGGTCGATTGCGTAGCGCCAGATACTCCATCGCCGGCTTAAATGAGGCCCACCCAGCCAACCCAAGGACGACCAAAACTATCAGGATTTTGACGAGTATTCGCATTGAGATTGAGATTTGCTAAGAAACAAGGAGGCCTAGTTCGGAGTATTGCGTTTTCGGTGGAAGCGTCCAAATCTTGGACGACTTTACTACCTGCAGCCGAAGAAAGCCCCAGTTTGATTCAAATGCCTGACCGCGTCTAGACGGAGAATGCCGCAGTCGTCATTTGCCGGGCTGACAAGCCACGGTTTTGAGGGCCGCTTGAGTATAAAGCCCCGAAGGTGGCGATACATCAATGTAGTGTATCGGCCCTTCGGGCCTTAAACCTCGGAATTCTCATGTTCCGGTGCCTTCGACACCGGCAGAGGTTGTGTCAGGCCTTCGGCCTTAAATCCAAACAACGCAACATCGAAAAGCCGCCAACCAGCCTCCGCGACTCAAAAACCTTAGAGCCTTACTTTGAGGCAGCTCTATTTTGGGCTCGGTGCGTCTTTGGGCGTTACTCGGACCTCGCAGCTTCCCGCCTCGAATCCGTTGTCGCACTCCAGGTAGACACGCAAGACATAGCGGCCGGGCTTTAGGTTTTCCGGAATCGACAGTTGCACGTTGGCATCGCCGGAGCTTACCGACTGAGCGGCTTGAACAAGTGTTTGTCGATTAGCAGCCAGATAGCGATCCAAGTAAGCTTGGCGACCAGTGTCCGTTTGCCAGTCTACTTTG
The DNA here is from genome assembly GCA_964458685.1 of uncultured Pirellulaceae bacterium. Taxonomy (GTDB): domain Bacteria; phylum Planctomycetota; class Planctomycetia; order Pirellulales; family Pirellulaceae; genus Aureliella. The sequence continues at coordinate 1,854 of CAYWNG010000247.1, read as the reverse complement.
GCTTGGCGAACTTCGTCGGTCACAGATCCACGCCGAATTGAAAGATCTGCGCTGAGCTTGCCGGCTTTGGAGCATCGAATCATAGCGTTGATCGCTTGCCCTGGTCGCACTGAATCAGCGGCTAGACGTATCGGTAGCTCGCTTGAATGGGCTAGCTTCATCAGCGGATCGCCAAGAAGGTTCACTTGCCAAACATGCTCCTGTCGCTCCGCCTTTAGATCATAGCCTTGGGGACTCATCGCCGAGGCAATCGAGTTGATCATGCCTAGCTGGCTCTTCGCATCGACTTGTCCGTTGAAGCGAGCATCGTCGAGAGAGGCTCTCTTGGCTTCCTTTACTAAGCTACCGATCGTCTCGATCTTTTGTTCGTAGTAGCCTCGCAGCATACCATCGGAAAGCACCGCTAAACCGTACGGACCCGCGACTCGCGAAGCAGCGATGGCAGCGATGGGGCCACTCTCTTTCAGAATCAACTGTTCGGCCAAGCAATCCGGCGATGCATCGACAGCTCCGGTATAACAGGCTAAGAATACTGCAATTGGCGGATGTTTCGTCTTAACAGATTTTACATGCCCAGCGGTCATGATCGGATAGTGGTTCGCGCCAACGCGGATCGTGTCCAGTTGATCAATCCAACCGTGACCGATGTAAACCCAAAATGCGCCACCATCATTCATTCGATCTAAGGTCGACTCACTGAAGGCCAACGGGTCAGGGCAGTAGTGGCTGGACAAACTGGCCTGAGTCATCGAAAGATTGACCCACGCCGGAATCGTCTCAGCCAAGAACTTCCGCGTTGTCATTTCGATCATCGAATCGGCGACGACACCGAATCCACCGACTCCAGCAACAACGTGAACATCGCGACGCCAAGGCGAGAAGTCTGGGTTGTTCTCGTACGCAATTACCCGGTTCAGATAGTCGCTCAACTGCTTTTCGTTTTGAGCCGGAACGCGGCCTACTGCGATATCAGGCGAACCATCGTCGTCCAAGTCGCCGTAGTCGTTATCGCTCGCCACGTTACGCGGTCCACCAAACTGAACTAGCGCCGTACTGGGGTGATAAAAGGTTGGCACCGACGCTTGAACATCGCCCGCCAACAAGACGTAGTCGACTTTCTCTTGCTTGCTGATATCCCGAATCGACTGCTTCAGCTTGGCCGTATCCAAATCGGCATCCAACTCGCGAATTGGATGACCTTGCTTTTGTCGATATTCGATCCAAGACTGCAAAGAACCGCTCCATGCCTTCGGACGAATGACAATGGTGTCTGCTAATGCCCTTGAATCCACATGGCAAAGCAAGCCAACCAAGATTGCGCAAAAAGTAGTTTTTAGTTTCATGCGTCGAATACCTTTGGACAGACTCCGTTATGCGACCAATCGTGCTCGCCAAACATCCAAGGTTGTAGCGAGTCGTTCCGTTGAGACTGTATCAATATTGAGTTTAACATTAAAGCCAGATGAAGTACCGGCGAGCAAGGACTAACTCGTACAAATCTGTGGCCCAGGCTCCCCAAAGGTGTGTTTATCTTCGGGTGGCAGCAGTACTTTCGATGAATTCTTGATGAAGCACGTTGCAAGCAAACCGCCAGATCGCAAAATGAAAGGTGCCTTGATAGACCTAGGTCGACCGCCCCATTCATTTGGACAGTTCATTAAGGACCTGCGCATTGTACGGCTCGGAACCAAGTAGCCACAAACCCATGGAAGCGAATGCGAGTGCTTTCGAAAATCGCGAGAGACCGTCTCGAGAAATGTTAGCTTCGAAGATCGCCGCGCTTGAAAGTACTGTCGCCACACTTGAGGCAGAAAACGCAAGGCTTCGCGCGCTACTGGAAAGTTGTTCGGCACG
>CAYWNG010000246.1:5776-8770 GCA_964458685.1 uncultured Pirellulaceae bacterium | reverse complement strand
TGACGTTAATTCTTTGTGATCCCCGCGACTCTGCGTTTTTCTCTCTTTTGGTTCCTGGGATGCCAATTTAGGCACTGCATCTTTGCCAGTGCGAGTGCGTAACGCAATTGCTAGAAGAACCTCTAACCGCCGAACTGACGCTTGTAGATCGATTGCAGCAACGATTCGACGTCTTTGAACTTTCCGCCGCTCGCTAAAGCTGATTCGATCAATTGCCGCGCATCGGACTCGGCATGTCCCAAGGCTAACAAGGCTTGGTAGGTATCCTCGATCACTCCGTCCGCTTGAGTCACTCCGGTCGGTGTTTCGCGTCGGACCATCAAGGCGAACTTGGGCATCTTGCGACGTAGCTTAGCAATGATTCGCTCGGCAGTCGCCGGGCCAACTCCAGGAAGTGTCGAAAGTCCTTTGGCATCCTGTTGTTCGATCATGATGGCAATGTCTTGAACGGGCTGAGTCATCGCTCGCAGCGCCTTCTTCACACCCACGCCGTCCACCGAACAGACGAGCTCAAAGAACTCTCGCTCGGGTATGCTCAAAAAACCTACGAGGCGCGGAGTCAACCGGCCGCCGCTGGTCACGTTACCATCCATGTAATGTATGGTGTGCAACTGGATCTCTTTGTTCATCTGACTTTGCAAATGCCGCCGCGCGTAATCGGCGATTAACACTTCATACTCCATCGGTGGAATTGCCAAAGTAGCTGCTTCATCGGTTAGTTCGACAAGCTTGCCTTGAATCTTGGTGATCATCGTTGCAGTTGAACCTATAAATCGAGGATTGCGTTGGCAGCGCGGTGGTGATGATGAGTGAGTGCGATGGCTAGCGCGTCGGCTACGTCCGCCGGCTCGGGGAACTTCTTTAGATTCAACTGCAGTTTAATAGCCATTTGCATTTGAGCCTTAGGAGCGTGTCCATTGCCAGTTAGCGTCTTCTTGATCTTGGTTGCCGGATAAGGAAAGACTTGCAGGTCGCGTTTCGCGGCAGCTAAGAAGATGGCACCACGAGCGTGACCCATGAGGATTGCGGTGGTTGGTCGATCGTAGTGCGAGTACAGTTCCTCGATCGCCATGCAATTGGGTCGCAGGTCGTCAATAATCTCACAGATGCCGTCAAAAATCTCAATCAGTCGCATTTCGAGCGCAGTCTTCGAATCACTGCGCACAACACCTGCGTCGATCAGTCGAATAGACGTTCCTTCGACTTCGATAACTCCGTACCCTGTCGTTCCTAAAGCTGGATCAATCCCTAATATTCGCAAGCTCACCTAGACAAGACTCCCTCCATCAACTGCCTTCGTGACATGAATCAGCCGAGATTATAGTGCATTTGAGTTGTTCAGGTATGACCCCGATTCGAATCCCTGCGAGGGACTAATTTCAGCAATTGCATCGTAGGATTACGGTTCTAACCCCTGGAGAATGTCGATGAGTTCGGTACAACAATAGCTAATCGGCGCTGGCCCAAAATGCGATAACCATTTGCGTGAGTCGAACATCGACAACGCTTCGCTTACAACCTTCCACCAACCTTTCTCCTCGTTAGATCCAAGCAGATAAACATGGCTCAATTTCCTGAAATTAACCGCATCGAATACGAAGGCCCTAAGAGCAAAAAACCACTCGCTTTTCGTTGGTACAATCCTGACGAATTGGTTGAAGGTAAGTCGATGAAAGACCACATGCGTTTCAGCGTGGTCTATTGGCACACCATGCGCGGAACCGGTGGCGACCCATTCGGGCCAGGCACTGCAGTTCGACCTTGGGACGACGGCAGCAATAGCTTGGACAATGCTCTGCGACGCGTCGAAGTAGCTTTCGAGATCTTCACTAAGCTTCAAGCCCCTTTTTACGCCTTCCACGATCGCGATGTGGCTCCTGAAGGCAGTTCGCTAGCCGAGTCGCACAAGAACTTTGATCGAATCGCCAAGTCGCTTAAGGAACATCAAGATGCGACAGGTGTGAAGTTGCTTTGGGGCACTGCAAACCTATTCAGCAATCCACGCTTCATGCACGGTGCAGCGACCAGTTGCAACTTGGATGTGTTTGCTTACGCAGCCGGACAAGTCAAGAAGTGCTTGGAAGTCACCAAGATGCTCGGCGGCGAGAACTACGTTTTCTGGGGCGGTCGAGAAGGCTATCAGAACTTGTATAACACAGACATGAAGCGCGAGCTTGACCATTTGGCTCGTTTCTTCCACATGGCCGTCGACTACGCCAAGCAGATCAACTTCACGGGGCCGTTCTTGATCGAGCCCAAGCCGAAAGAGCCCACGAAGCATCAGTACGATTCCGATGCGGCAGCTTGCTTGAACTTCCTTCGAGCCTATGACCTCAAGGAACACTTCAAACTGAACATCGAAACCAACCATGCTACCTTGGCTGGTCACACGATGATGCATGAACTGGATTACGCTGGTCATCAAGGTGTGCTTGGATCGATCGATGCGAACACAGGTGACCTACTTTTGGGATGGGACACTGATCAGTTCCCAACTGACTACTACTTGACCACGCAGTGCATGTTGGCAATCCTCAAGCATGGTGGACTGACCACTGGAGGCGTGAACTTTGACGCCAAGGTACGACGCGAGAGCTTTGAACCCGTGGATCTATTCCACGCTCACATCGGCGGAATGGACGCATTTGCTCGTGGCCTGAAGATCGCTGCAGCCATTCGAGCCGATGGAGTACTCGACCAGTTCGTGAAAGAACGCTACGGAAGCTGGGACACCGACCTCGGTCGTCGTGTCGAAGCTGGTCAAGAGAGCCTTGCATCGCTCGAGAAGTATATGCTCGACAAAGGCGAAGCCGCTCCTAACGCCAGTGGCCGTCAAGAGTACCTTGAGAACCTGATCAATCAATATCTGTAGTTCGCAAGAACTCTCCCTCAGCATTCATCGCTGGTTCAAGGGAGCTCTTAGCTCACGAAAAAATCGCGCGGAAAGAGTATCTTCCGCGCGATACATCCGCCTCAGTGTGCCACGCCAGTCCC
>CAYWNG010000246.1:0-5676 GCA_964458685.1 uncultured Pirellulaceae bacterium | reverse complement strand
CCAATCCCACCGGCTTGTCCGGTCCGGTACCTTAGGCTTCTAGCTACCGCTAAGGCATCGCAAACGAAAAAGAAATTGAATTAAGCTTTGCCTACTCCCCACTAGCTGTAAGCCTAACAATCTGCTGGGCAAGCCAGCAGGACTTTAACTTGCCGCAGCGCGTTGGATAGCGTTCCGCTTAGGAAGACTAGCCGCAATGCGTTAGCGTCCGGTTTTCTTATTCTTCTTTTGATGACATCCTCTATCGTAGATCATCTGCAACTGCGCCGCCGATAAGCGTCAATGCGGTTGGTTCAATGCAGTGACAACCGGACGCTAACGCGTTGCGGCTAGTTCAATACGGCCGAAGTTCACTTAAGCCGGACGCTCTCATTAGCGCCCGATTCTCTTTAACTCCGATCTGAATCCCTGTTGGAAGTTCATAAGTCGGGGTTAGTGTGCCACGCCAGTCCCTTGGCGTTCCTCTCCTTCTTCCGCCTCAGTGTGCCACGCCAGTCCCTGTCGTTCCTCTCTTCCAATCCCACCGGCTTGTCCGGTCCGGTACCTTAGGCTTCTAGCTACCGCTAAGGTATCGCAATCAAAAAAGAAATTGAATTAAGCTTTGCCTACTCCCCACTAGCTGTAAGCCTAAAAATCTGCTGGGCAAGCCAGCAGGATTCTCACTCGCCGCAGCGCGTTGGATAGCGTCCCGCTTAGGAAGACTAGCCGCAACTTCCCACCGCCACAACGCGCCGCGCAGAGGCCAGTGCCGAAGCCGGCGTCGAAGTCTTGCCCTTAATCATTCGCGAAACAGCCGGTTGGAAGAAATACGAAGTCAAGTTTGACGACCAAGTCGAAGGTATCGCTTTAGGCAAATTGCATGCACTACCTCCCTCCGGCAAACCCGTACACGACTGGAAGCCAACCGACAAAGGCTGGGCCAGCATCGCCGATGGCATCGAACGCCTAGTCGAAGCACGAAACAAACGAGCCTCAACAAAACAGTAAGAAGCCGGAAATAGATAGAAAACGGAGGGCGACGTAGCTTGCTCTGACCTATTCATCCAGAATCGTATTTAGGGCAAATCGTATCGCTATCCGCATCCTACATCACTGTCCCCACCACCGCTCTGAACACATGGATACGCTGAGGTGCCACTGGTCCGCCCATATCGCATGACTTCCACCACTGGAATGATAGGTTCTTGTAAGGTAAGCTTCTATAGATGATTCTCCGCAGTACACCAATAACCCGCGGATAGCGGTCATCGGCGACGAACCGCGGAGACGACGAAGGCAACAAATGCCTCGAAAATAATCGTAGCGATGCTCAAATCAACTATGACCCCGGGATCTTCAACGCTAACGGCCGTGAAGTCAAGCGAAGTCGCGTCCTTTGAAGTATGCTGCCTTCGCCTCTCTCAGCGTGCCACCAGTGCCACCTAGCTGGATCGTGCTGCATCCGAAACGCCGAGGTAATTGGGCGAACGGTAGTTAGGCTTATAGCTTTCGCAAAGGCATCGCAAATGAATGAGAGAAAGTAAATATGCTTGGTCCACTAGCTGGAGGCCTAGCTGGAGGCCTAACAATCTGTTGCGCAAGCCAGCAGGCTTCTATCTAGCCCCATAATAGGCTCTTTCCAATTCCAGCTCGATTCTTTGCAAGTGTTCGAGAAAGTCGATTTCGCAAAAGGTCTCGAGCGTGAGATGAGCTGGATAGTGTTTTTCTACTACGTCCAACAGAGCGTCGTAAAGCTCGTTCGTCAAACGACCAAACGAAGGCAATTGATCGAGCGTACGCTTGTCGGCGGGGACGCGTAAGCGCAAACAAGCGGGGCCACCGCCGCCGGCCATGCTTTGCCCAACGGATACATACCTGACTTCATCGACGGGGTTGTCTGATGATGAGATGAAGGCCTCTAGAAAACGCTTCACGGAAGCGGTCTGCTGACATTGCATCGGGCAAAGAAAGATCATTCGAGGCGAACTGGTGTGCGACGATTGGTGATTGGTACCGCTGAGCTGTGGCGTTAGAAGTTGGCTATTAAAAAGGTAGCTCTGCACGGAATCTTCGAGCGAGACAGCCGAGTTGGGGACCATGACGCGAATCAATGGCTTGCCAGTTCGCGATTCGAAAGCTTTTTCAAGACGCCCCAGTTCTTCGTCGGCATCGATAAAGGCGAATTCGTGATGGAGCAAAACGTTTTCGTGACTGGTCGCTATCACATCGTTGTGGAACACGCCAGCATCAATCGCTGCGGGGTGTTGCTTGAGAAAGAACGTCGTGTCGGGATTCAATCGATGGTGACGCGCCATCGTTTCCGAGGCCAGCTTTGTCTGCCTTGGTAAGAATTTTGAAATTGTCCGTCTGCCTTCCTGGTTCTGCTGGGAGGGCGTTCCAGCTTGCGGTGAATCGTCTTCCCCATAGACAAAAACATTGAAGCCCATTTCTCCTGTTGGGTCGGACAGTCGCATGTGGTTTGCTGCACCTTCGTCTCTGAGCGATACGCAGTAGGGCAATGGATCGTGATGGTGATGGAAGTCGACGATTGAAAAGGTGTTTCCAAAGTCGGAATTGCGTTCCAAGGCTTCGTTAGACCGGTGTAAGCTGCTGACCAAATTGGCTGGTGTGAAGTGATATCGATTGTCTTGCGCATCGACAGCCGGAGTAACCGTTGCTGAATTCGCGGCCCACATGAACGCTCCGCTAAACACAGCCGAGAGAACGCGCGGCGCAGTCAGAAAAGCTTCTTTGATCTGTTCATGGACTGAGCCGCGGAAGCCAAACGATTGTAGTAGTTCGACGTTGGGACGCTGCGGCGGTAACCACAGAAACTGCGGAATGCCCAACTCGCTGACGAGTTTGGCTTTTGCCAGTCCCTCCATCGCCGCTTGACGAGGATTAGAAGCTTGAAGGCGATGCGCATGCGATGCAAGGTTGCCAACGCCGAGCCCACCGTAGTGATGCGTCGGTCCGATCATGCCGTCAATGTTGATTTCAGTTAACATCGTTTTCGCTTAAAGCCTCCAAGCCAGGGACGGGTTTCTTGCTTTCGTTCAAATCGTGACTTTCAATGGACGCTATGGGATAGGAGCAATAATCAGCAGCGAAGAAACCGCTCGGCTGATGATTGCCACTCAAGCCGATACCGCCAAACGGCAGTCTTCCGCTGGCACCGGTCGTTTGGCGATTCCAGTTGATCACGCCCGCGCGAACTCGACTTACAAACTTTCGGTAATCTTCCTCTGCATCGCCGATAAAACCTGCCGCTAGTCCAAAACGAGTCCTGTTGGCCATCGCAATCGCCTCATCCAGATCCGCCGCAAGTTGAACCGACAATATGGGACCAAAATGCTCCGTGTCATCAAGGCCAGCTTGGTCCACTGCGATCAGCCCAGGAGAAAGCAAGGCGGCACAAAGATCCAAGCGTCGCATCTCCACGATGGCTGTTCCGCCTTTAGCGATGAGTTCTCGCTGCGCGTCCAACATTCTGTCCGCGGCTAAGGAGTGAATCATCGGCCCCATGAAGGGTTGAGGCTCATCCAGCGGATGTCCCACCCTTATCTTGGGAATCAACTCAGCCAATTGGTCGACCAACCGTTGATACGTATCTTTGCCACTAACAATCAGGCGTCTGGCACAGGTACAGCGTTGACCGGATGTTATGAACGCCGAAAGAATAATCGTGCGAGCGGCCGCGAAGTAGTCCGACGTGTTATGAACCACTAGTGGATTATTGCCACCCATCTCTAAAGCGAGAACCTTTTCGGGCTTGCCAGCAAGCAGTCGATGCAGACTAGCTCCCGCCAGATAGCTTCCGGTAAACAAGACACCTGCCACAGAATCACTGCTTGCAGCCGCGATGGCGACCTCTGAGTTTCCATGCAACAAGTTCATGACACCTTTGGGAAGGCCCGCTTTTTCCCAGGCTGCCACCAACCACTGTCCCACTCCCGGCGATTGCTCACTGGGCTTAAAGACAATTGTGTTTCCGGCTAATAAAGCAGGAACAATATGAGCGCCCGGTAAATGAGCTGGCAGGTTATACGGCCCCAACACCAACATCACTCCATGCGGACGGTAGCGAGTTGCAACCACCGATTCTGCATTGGATTCAGTAACGGTCGAGCGACGTTGTTGAATTGCATCGATCGAATTGGCAACCTTGCCGATCACCGTGACCACTTCGGTGCGAGCCTCCCAAAGAGGCTTGCCTGTTTCCATCGCGATCAATCTCGCAAGTTCTTCTTTGTCTTTGGAAACGATGTCAGCAAACTTCCGGCAGAATTGAATTCTCTCTTCCAAGGTGAGTTGAGCCCAAGCTTCGAAAGCCCCGCAACCCGACTGAATCGCCAACTCTACTTGCTGCGTTTCTGCCCATGTACCACGCCACACGATTTGGTCATCGACGGGCGAGTGACGAACCCACTGTTGCCCCATGCCATCGACCCACTGTCCGTCAATAAAGCAAAGGCCTTGAACTTCGATCGCAATACTCATGTTAAGCCCCCCTCAGATGTGTCGAGCATCGGGTATAGATCAGCCAAGACCAGTTCGTCGTTTAAGTTTACTTGCAAGGCTTCGGCGGCTTGCTGTGAGATCACAATTCCGTCCTCTAACTGTTTTGCACCGCTCAACATGGCTCGAAAGCCTCCTTTGTTCGAAGCAAGCATCATTCGATTTTGATCGACATCGGAAACGATTTGCGCGACGCGTCCAGACTTACTTCGCTGGACTGCACCGATTTTATCCCGCTGACATGAGACCATCGGCCCACCATCGAAAATATCGATGTGATTCGTTATAGAGAATCCCTCGGCTTCTAGCATGGCTAAGGCAGGCAGAGTATTCGGATGAACCTGTCCCATCACCGCTCGAACCTCCTCCGATAGCAAGCAGGTATAGATCGGGTGACGTGGCATCAAGTCTTCGATAAAGCGTTTGTTGATCGTGGAAAGTCTATCGGCCTGAGGGAATTGCATTTTGAAAAAATGCTGAAGGATTGCATCCCAAAAGGGACTTTGGCCCTGATCCGTAGACACGCCCCGCATTTCAGCGATCACACGATCTGAGAATCGCTTTGGATGCATGGCCATAAACAGAAACCTAGCCAGACTCAGCAAGCGACCTCGACCTTTTCCGCGATAGTCCGGTCGGAGAAAGAGACTGCCGATTTCCGTCGGTCCATCATGTAATTTGTCGAGGACCAATACTTCAACCTCTTGCTGAATCCCCAAGTGTTCACATGATTGATGCTCTATTACGCGACGATAGCTGTAGAACGGTTCATAGCCACCTGTCTTGCTAAAGATACAGGACAGGCCGACAAGCGTTTTTGAACGCAGGTCCTCCATCACCATCACGTAAGGATCGCCAGTCGCTTTTTCCACCTTCCGAGTGAATGCAAAATTGGAAAGCTCGATACGCTCCAACAACTGTTCTTTGGTAATCTGAAGCGTGGTCAAGCCGTAGGTTGACTGTTCGATCAAGCCCCAGAGCTGATCCAAGTCATCCATTCTTACCGCCCGCACGATTTCCATAATGATTCTCCTCGTCGGGCTACGATTGTGGCTCGAATCTTTGTCGTTCTAACGATCCCAGGCTTCCGGCCGCGAATCGGCTGATCAGTTCCACAACAAGTTTGGCTTAGGAGCAATTGTAGATATTTTTTCGGGCGTATTATCGGGAGCAAATTTT
>CAYWNG010000245.1:0-8794 GCA_964458685.1 uncultured Pirellulaceae bacterium | reverse complement strand
TTTGTAATGGAATGGAATGGATGTAACCAACGGGTTGGCAGCACTTACCATTAGGTTCACAGACGATTCTGACACCCTTCTCGTCCCCGAGATAATTGCAAATCGCCTCGGGAATGTACGCGAGGGAAATCTGCAAAGCTCCTATACCGGCACTTTGACAGGCGGTCAGCGAATTACCGTTTCGATCAATGCTGTTCTCTTTGCTGTTGCGGAGAGACCCGGAGCGGCGTCAACGTTCGGGAATTTCTCCTTAACACTCGTTGCTGTCCCCGAACCTAGCTCATTGACTCTAGTGCTAGTGAGCTGTTCGGTTCTTTTTGTTCGCCGACGCCGCTATAATCTCTCCAGCTTGACCAGATGACCGCGACTAGACAACTAGTGTGAGCTGAGGGACATCAGGAAGAACTTCAGGCCAATTTCACAAAGGAGTGCTCGTTGGCGCGCAATGAACAACTGATTCGACAACACAAGATCCTTCAAGTGCTGGAACGACTGAGATTCGGCGCAACGCTCGAAGAGCTGCGGGATGCGGTTGTCGATGAACTGGGGCTGACTTCACTGCACACTCGCAGTATCCGCCGCGACATCGAGGCGCTGGTTGCGGCTGGCATGCCGATCATGGACGAGGAGAACCAGCGGGGCCGAATTTGGAAGCTCAGTCGCAGCGATCGAGGCCTCCAAAAGATCGCCATTACCGCTAGCGAGCTAATCTCACTTTCAATGGGACGTGACCTCATGTTGCCTCTGGTGGGCACTCAGTTCTGGATCGGGATCGAGTCTTTCTGGAACAAAGTTCGCGAACAACTGCCAGAAGCCGTGTTCGAGCACTACGAACGTTACCGGCGCACCTTGTACGTCTTGGGCTTGCCCACGAAGACTTACGAAAAGCATCAAGGTATGCTCAAGACGATCAATCGGGCCATTCAAGAGCATCGGCATCTAGAAATCGAATACCAAGTCCCCGGACGCATGCCTTCGATTCGGACCTTGGAACCCTACGGAGTGGTTCTGTTCCAGTCGAGCATCTACGTCGTGTCCACGGAGGAGTCTCGGGACGGCGAGGGAACCGACCGCTTGAGGCACTGGAAGCTGGATCGTTTCAACTCAGCTAAGGCACTTGATAGTTGGTTCAAGCCCAACGAGCAGATCGATCTTCATGCTCACCTTGGCAAGTCGGTCGGGATCTTTAGCGGTGGCAAGCCGCGTGAGTACAAGATTCGCTTGTCCCAACAAGCCGCACACTGGGTCGAAGAAGATCCGTGGCACGCCGAACAAAAGATTGAACGCCAAGAGGATGGCAATGTGATGTTGACTGTCATGGCCTATCACAACACGGAAATCGTTCAGCGAGTTCTACGATTCGGCTTGGAAGCAGAAATTCTAGAACCCAAAGATTGCCGCGACGAGATTGCCGAAATCAGCAAGCAGTTGGCCAAGCGCTACCAATCGAAGAAAGGCTAGCGGCGGTTCTTTAAGAACTTTGCCGTTAGAGATTCTTTGTTCTTCGCGACTTGTTGTGGAGTGCCCGTCGCTACTACTCGACCGCCTTGGTCTGCCGGTCCAGGGCCAATGTCGATGATGTAGTCGGCAGCAGCCATCAAGTGGACATTATGTTCAACAACGATCAATGAATGCCCAGCTTCGATCAGCGCATCGAAGCAATCGAGCAATTGAACGATATCGTGAGTGTGCAAGCCCGTGGTGGGTTCGTCCAGGATGAACAGCGTCTTTTTCTTCGTCGCACTAGCCAGAAAACCCGCCAGCTTCAATCGTTGGCCTTCGCCGGCGCTGAGAGTCGTTGCTGACTGTCCAAGGTGCAAGTAGTCCAGGCCGACGCTTGCAAGCACTTCTAGCCGCTGTTGAACTTTGGGTTGACCGCGAAAAAAGCTGAGTGCATCGCGAACAGTTAGGCTAAGCACATCAGCGATCGAGTGATCGCGGTATTTGACTTGTAAAATCTCGCTGCGATATCGACTGCCTTTGCAATCTGGGCAAGCCATAAAGATATCCGCCAAGAACTGCATGTCGATTTGCAGCACTCCATCGCCTTCGCATCGCGGACAACGGCCCAACTCACTGTTGAAACTAAAATGTCCCGGCGTTAGCCCACGTACTTTAGCGTCAGTGCTCTCAGCAAACACCGCGCGAATCTCGTCAAAGGCTTTGACGAATGTGACCGGATTGCTGCGAGGCGATCGACTCACGGGCGACTGATCGACCATCAAGCAATCATCGATTTGCCCTAACCCTGTTAGGTTATCGAAAGGCAAGACCGTCTCGCGCGCCTCGGTGACACGATTGGCAATCGCTCCAAACAGTGTGTCTTGAACCAGTGAACTCTTTCCGGAGCCGCTGACGCCGGTGACCAAGCACAAGACACCCAGCGGAAAATCGACGTCGATGTTCTTTAAATTGTTTCCACGACAGCCCGTTAGCTTTAGCCACGCGCTTGGTTGCCGCGGCTTCTGCGCTACCGGTACGACGCGCCTTCCCGAGAGATAGTCGGCGGTCAGAGTGTTGGCTTCGATCAACTTCTCGCGAGGGCCAGAGTAAACAATGCGACCTCCGACTGATCCGGCTGTCGGGCCGACTTCGACAATCCAGTCGGCGCGGCGAAGCAACTCCTCTTCGTGCTCAATCATGACCACCGTGTTGCCGCGGCCTTTCAAAGATTCGATTGCCGTCGCCAACTGCTCGACATCGTGAGGATGCAAACCGACCGAAGGCTCATCCAGCACGTAAAGCATGTTGACAAGACTGGAACCTAGAGCGGCCGTAAGCGCCGTGCGTTGAGCTTCACCACCGCTGAGCGTCCGCAACGTTCGCTCGAGCGTCAAATAGCCCAAGCCCACGCGTTCGAGAAAGCTCAGTCGATTGCGAACCTGCTGCAAGGGAACCTGAGCAATCTTGGTCTCGCGTGCGTCAAGCTCTAACTTTTCAGAGAGGAACCGAGCGAGTTCCGTGACCGACAGATTGCACAACTGAGCTAGACTCATACCGGCAAGTTTATAAGCCAATGCTTCGGGCTTTAGTCGCGCTCCATCGCATTGACTGCAGCGATTGTAACTACGCCACCGCGACAAGAATACGCGGACGTGCATCTTGTACTTCTTGCGTTCCAGCCATCCGAAGAAGCCATTCAAACCACCAAAGCCAGTTGCAGCATCGCCTTCGCGAAGGATCGTGAGCTGTTTTTCGGTCAGCTTGGAAAACGGAACATCGGTCGGAATCCCCAAACGCTTGGCCACTCGCAGAAGTTCGTCAAGGCATTCGCTGTAAGCAGGACTGTTCCAAGGAGCGATCGCGCCATCGGCAATGGATTTGCGTCGATCGGGAACGATTAGATTCATGTCTAGATCGACCGTGTCGCCGAAGCCTTCGCATTTAGGACATGCTCCTAGAGGGCTGTTGAAGCTGAACAGTTGTGCTGATGCGGGCGGGTAATCAATCTTGCAATTCGGACAGAGCAACTTGCCGGTGAATTCAAGCTGAATCCAAGACGCTCCATCGATCGTAACCGTGTTTGTCGCACCTTGGATGATCTCGCCAGCACGTGCTCGACGATCGGCAACATCGTTAACCAGTAGCGTGGCCTCGCCGAGTCCTTGAGCAAAGGCGACTTCAAGGCTCTCGTTGGTTCGCGCCGGGGCTTCACCACCGCGCAAGCGATCGACGACAACCAGAGCTTGTCCATCCTTAGGCAGGGCTTCGACAAGCGACTGACGTTCGTCGCCTAGATTCAAGACCTGCTGGCCAGCGATCAGTCGAACCATGCCCTGTTGCTGTAGTTCGGCAAGAACCATCGCGCGTTCTGCCACGTCTTGCCAGTGGATTTGAAAGCAGACCATGATCTTGGCATCGGCGGGCAGTTGCTGAATCAAGTTCGCAGTCGATTGCGCCGAGGCGGGTTGAACTTCGCGACCGCATCCATAACAGACCAGCTTGGCCAATTTAGCGTACAACAAGCGAAGATAGTCCAGCGATTCGCTGGCTGTTCCAACGGTGCTTCGATTGCCGCGCGGCGCTGAACTGCGAGTCACCGCTAGCGCGGGCGTTAGGCCGTCGATGCGGTCATAATCGGGTTTATCGAGCCGCTGAAGGAACTGCCGAGTGTAAGCCGAGAAGCTCTCGATGTAGCGCCGCTGACCTTCAGCGTAAAGCGTGTCGATCGCCAGCGATGTTTTGCCTGAACCTGAGACACCGCAAACGGCAATCATCTTGCCGCGCGGTAGATCAACATCGACGTTTTGAAGATTGTGGACTCGAACTCCACGCAGCTCGATCCACTTGCTTTGCTGCTGAGCTGAAGCGAGCGCAGATGAACTGGACTGAGCTAAATTGTGCTGAGCTGAGCTAGTCTGAGCTGAGCTAGTCTGAGCTGTACTAGGCTGAGCTGTACTTGTATCCGCCGAAGCCGCATCGATGGACGCGGCTTCTTGCTTGTTGGGCTTGGCAGATGACTTGGCCACTGTGTAGCGAGCCTTCCCCTCACATTAACTTTCCACTTTGCGATCTAGACGACTTGATGGGTTACAAGTGCAAGATCGCGTGAGTAGGCTCATGTGAGGACATTACGGACTTGGATTAGAATTCCTTCGAATCGATCCAGCTCATCAAGCGACGCAATCGCTTGCCGACTTCTTCGATTTGATGGGTACGTTCTAGGCGACGTCGAGCCTTAAAGGCTGGAGCGCCGGCGCGGTTTTCGAGAATCCATTCGCGAGCAAACTTGCCTTCTTGAATCTCGGTCAAGACTTGCTTCATCACTTGCTTGGTTTCAGGAGTAATGATTCGCGGTCCAGTCACATAGTCGCCATACTCGGCAGTGTTGGAAACGCTGTATCGCATGTAGTTCAGTCCACCTTGGTAGAACAGGTCGACGATCAACTTCAGTTCGTGCATGCACTCGAAGTAGGCCATTTCAGGTTGGTAGCCGGCTTCGACCAGCGTTTCAAAGGCAGCCTTCACAAGTGCGCTAACACCACCGCAAAGAACGACTTGTTCGCCGAACAAGTCGGTTTCGGTTTCTTCGGCAAAGCTCGTGTGAATCACACCGCCGCGCGTCGCGCCGATGCCTTTGGCGTAAGCTAGACCGATTTGGAATGTCGTATCGCTAGCACCTTCGGAAAGAGCGATCAAGCCAGGAACTCCACCGCCCTTAACGTATTCGCTACGAACGAGGTGGCCTGGTCCCTTCGGTGCGACTAGAAGTGCGTCGATGCCCTTAGGCGGCTCAACTTGTCCGAAGTGAATGTTGAATCCGTGCGAGCACATTAACACTTTGCCGGGTGTCAGGTGCGGACGGATATGATTCTTGTAGGTGTCGCCTTGAACTTCGTCAGGCAAAAGAATGTTGATGATGTCAGCCTTCTTGGCTGCATCTTCAATGGACATGGGTTCGAACTTGTGACTGACGGACAAGTCGTAGTTCTTGCTACCGGGGCGTTGGCCGATGATGACGTTGCAACCGCTGTCACGAAGGTTCTGAGCTTGTGCGTGTCCTTGTGAACCGTAGCCCAGGATCGCAATTGTCTTGTTCTTCAAGTGAGATAGATCAGCGTCGTTATCGTAGTATATCTTTGCAGACATGAGTTTCTTTCACGTTTCTTTGGGAGAAGTTGGTGTTGGGTGGGTCGGGATTTTGCCTATCGCTGTTGCGGGTGCGGGGTGCAGGTGCGGGACACAGGCCTTTGTCCGCACAGCTTTTGGCAAAGGGCTTAGATTTGGGGGCAATGATTTGGGTCTAGAGCTACTCGGGAAGATCGCCGATTGCGGTACTGGATTCGGCGCTCTTTTGGCCGCTGCGTACCAATGCGATTCGTCCAGTGCGGCTAAGCTCGGTAATTCCGTACGGCCGCATGCGTTCGATGAACGCTTGGATCTTGTTCTCGCGACCGGAGATTTCGATCATCAGTTCTTCTGCACCAACGTCCACGATCTTTCCGCGGAAGATGTCAACAAGTTCACGAACTTCACTGCGTTGGGCTCGATCCGCGCGGACTTTGATGAGCATCAAATCTCGCTCGACGAAATCGCAAGCGCTGATGTCTTCGACTTTCACGACCGTGACCACTTTTTCGAGTTGCTTTCGCACCTGATCCAGAACATGATCATCGCCAACGACCACAAAGGTCATCCGCGAGAGTTCGGGATTTTCGGTTTCACCCACCGCTAAAGAATCGATGTTGTAACCGCGTGAAGCGAGTAGGCCTGAAATGTGTGATAGCACTCCAGGTACGTTGTGAACAAGTGCTGAAAGCAAGTGTCGCATTCGTGTGTGTTCCAGCTAAAAAGTAGACAGGTCGCCAATTGGCGGATCTTCCTATGACTTGCCGCCTGAATCCATAGATTGGCCAGCCAAACAGCCCGCCGCACCGCCAAGTGAGGGGTTTACCGTTTCGCCGAAGGAAGCATGATACTTGCGACAGCCAAAACGCTCAAGGTTCCCTGGCGGAACTGGCCGGTCAAACTCCGGGTAGGTCAAATTCCTGCCGGGTTTGACCAAGCTTTACTTTGGATTGAAATAAGACTGTCAAAGAAAGCAGACAATCGCTTCGAGCGGCTTTCACGTTTCTGCAAGTCGCACTGAATTGGGTAGTCAACATTGGTCCTTTCCGGCAGATAAGGACCTACCCCGAGACATCGCTGCTAATCTTCGAAATCAACCAACTTCACTTCTGTGCAGTTTGCCAATGTGGCGACGGCGGCATAATAGCCAGGATCGACGGCCAAAGGTTGAATTCGCCAAGTGTTGGGCAAGACCCAGCTGTTGCATCGACAATCCTCAGCTTCGTTGAGATGCAGTTGTACGCTGGGATCGATGTGGCTGAGCTTCAAAGGTTGTGTTCCGATTGGCAATGGAAAACTGACCTGCTTCAGGCATTCAGCAATTCCCAACCCCATGGCTTTGAGCAACGCTTCTTTGAAAACCCAAAGTCTCAAGATCTGCTCGGTGTGTTGCGAGGCGGCTAAGCTCTGCCATTGAGCGAGTTCTTTGGGGCTGACGACTTGAGTCATCAACGATTTGGCGTTGATCCGAGGCTGCAATTTCTCGATATCGACTCCGATCGGGCCCAAGGACAGAGCAATCAAACCCAACTCGCCCGAGTGCGACACGTTAAACTGCAAGGACTGGGCTAGCTTCAGATCCGACTTTTCCAGCTTCATGCGGCCTAAATCCAGTTCAGGCTTTCCGTAGCGTTGAGCCCGGAAATGGACCGCAGTCGGATCGCAATTGAGTGTCCGGCCGATTACGACCCGAAGAGCTCGTCGACACAGCGAAAATTGCCGCCGAGGCGGTTCGACTAGAAAGCGATCCGCTTTGGCTATTTCATCGGCCGAAAGCACCGCACGGGCGGCGACCAGCGTTTGGTCGCCGACGTCGAGTGGAATCCGATAGACAATGGTCTGATGATTTTGCATCCGCGGAGTTCTCGACGTTAATGGTTAAGGTTTGTTGGGCCTGGGCCGATCTTTTACAACCCCAAGCGTTAGCGAGGGGCTACAGTAATAGGTTTCCGACCCAATCCGAGCGTACCTCGCTAACGCTTTTTGAAGTTGCGCTTCTTCTGGGATTTCGGGCCGAAGGCCCAGCGATTTACCTAGCCCAGCCCAACGGGCTGGGTGATCAAGCTTAAGTAGGTTAAGGGCCAACGGCCCGCCGGTTTGCGTGCAAACCGGCGGGCCGTTGGCCCTTTGTTTTTCTCGCGAATTGGGTACCCAGCCCTTCAGGCTGGGCTAGGTAAACGGGCAGGGCTTCGCCCCTAAAACCAAATAGCGCAACTTCAAAACTAACGCATCGTGTTGGGATTAAGGCACAAGCCGGTCACCGAGAGCCTGAACCCTGGCGGGATCAGCTACGAAACGGGATCAGCTACGGAACTGACCATGGCGAGCATAATACTGGAGTTCAAGTTTGCAGCAAGTCGCAGGGCGTCCAGTAACCTAATTCCTGCCTTCCGGCTGCCAAGTCTTGCCGAACAGCCCAGCCGCCTCGCGCCGAAACTGCGAAAAACCGTTGCTTCTTCGCAAGAATTTGCAAAAAACAGATCTTCCTCTTGCTTCAAAATGAACTAGCCAGTACTTCTCTGCCAAGTAATACTATCTAGGCAGATTGCGGGTTTGGGGTTTCCCATATGCTCCCGATTCGGTTTCGGTGTTTTCCCGTCAATTGCCGCTACTCTGTCGAGCAAACCAAAGTAGCCACTGTGCATGCAAAACTTATGATTTCATGCTCCTCTCTACAATCCAACCCACTACCAGTTGCTCGGCGGTCCCATCATTGGTGCTTGAATGGACAGTTATAGTCTAGACTACATCGACGACCTCTACGTACAGTACATTCGCGATCCCAATAGTGTCTCTCCAGGCTGGAGAAAATACTTCGAAGAGTTCTCGCTTGTCAGTTCGTCGAATGCTTCGGCCATATCTCGATCAGCTTCAACAGCGGTCGCTGTCGCCGAAGACGACGGGCCCAACGCGCAAGCCATCGCTCTGCGCGACGAAGCCCTGTGGCTCGCGCAGATGCAAGATCGCGTCGATAACTTGGTGCGCGAGTATCGAGTCCGCGGGCATATGGAAGCCAAGCTCGATCCGCTTCGATTAGCGAACAACCGCCAACCCGAGCTGTGTCCCGAGACCTACGGGCTCAGCCAAGCAGACCTGGATCGCCCGTTCACCTGCGAGAACTTGAACTACTTCAACTCGCGGACGCTCAACGACATTCTGACCAAGCTGCGAAATACTTATTGCCGCAGTATCGGTGCGCAGTTCATGCACATCGAAAATCGCAACA
>CAYWNG010000244.1:7108-8808 GCA_964458685.1 uncultured Pirellulaceae bacterium | reverse complement strand
AAGCTTCCCGTGTTCGGTTCCAAGGCAAAAGAGTTGGCCGAAGACCTGATCGATAACGAACTTGAGTATGCTGACGAGGATGGATTGGCGGAGGACTATCTACGAAAGCGTGGGTACGATTTGCTGGTCAAGATCGATCCCAAATTGGTCATGGACCATTTGCTGAAAGGGGTGGCTCCACCGACGGACTTGGTGCAAGTTAAATTAACACCGACCAGGACGGGCACGCGAGCGTTGTCGGGTTCTGGAAAACTGGGATTGGAAGCTGGTACTGCGAAGTTTGACAATACGGTCAGCGGGTCGGGCAATGCTTCAGCCACCGTCAGTGCCGATCTCACTGTCGGTCTGGACACTCTTGGCGGGGTTTATCTGCTGGAGGGTGGTACCTTCTCGACTCAAGTCATCGTCACAAGTGCGTTGAGCGGATCAGCTACGCTTCCAGCGCTCGTCGAGGGGAGTTTTTCCACAGATGCGGTCTTCAATGGTAACGCCGTTCTGACGCTCAACGACGGAGACACAACCTCCAACGAAAGGATCTACCTGCTTGGTAGCCAGTTCCTTGGCATTCTCGGTCGTAGTGAAGCGTATGTGCTAACGGGGACCGTTGCCTTGACCAACACGGTCGTGCAGGCCAAAGTGCCACGAATGACTGGTCTGCCTTCACTGACCCTTTACGGCTCTGGTAGTTACAACCTAGCGACCGGTAAAGGAAGTTACCATGTACCTGAAGACTCGCTTTTGGATGCATATTCCCAAGTTGTTGCATCAGGCATTTTAGCTGTGAGGGATTCGTCTTTGGCTCTCAGTCAAATTGCTCGCCCGATTCCGTTGATCGGTGACACCATTACAGACGCCGTTGAGGATGTGATCAAGCGTGCAGTGGACGTGCGATTCCCAACGACGAACGTCAGGGCTTACTTGCAGGCAAACCATTTCACTGTGGTCAGCGTGATGCCTCTACAGCAACTGATCGCTGGTCCAGGCAACGGTTCGCTACTTGAACTGCAATACAATCGGACAATCGCCTCGCAGCCGAAATCCTATTCTGAGACAACCGGCGTTTTGAAGGCTGGCCCGGTCACATTGGAATTGAATGGTTCAATAACCGTTCAACCAACGCTCAATATGAATGCCAAATTTGGCGTCGATATCGTCAAAGGACCTTATGTCGTCGAGGGCGGTGGTATGACGGTTAGTCTTCCGACCATCGGTACGCTTATTGGCAAGGCCAAGATAGGTGGCCTCACCGGTCTGGGAGCGAAGGTAGATTTAGTCGACACCAACCCTTCCGTCGGACTCCAGATTAGCGACTTCGACGGTGTTCCCAACGAGCGACTCTATTTGGTCGATACGCCTGTCGGTGATAGCTTTGACTTTGATGTTTTGGTGAACAATTTTCGGAAGTCGATAGTGCTCGGCGGTGGTATCAATCTAAATACAACGTTGACGGCAACGAATCCCGCAGCTTCCTTCCCGCTGATTGGATCACTACTGCCCTCAACCTTCTCATGGACATCGACAGTTGGATACAACTTGGCCACGGGAGCCGGTACCTACAACATCAGCCAAAATGCTCAGTTCAATCAGATCGTTTCAGCTTTGGCCAACGATGGTGCGGAGAAGGCAATACTCAATTTGCTGGCCGACAAACTGGACCAATACAATCCAGTTCCGCAGTCGACTCGGGACATGCTGACCAA
>CAYWNG010000244.1:0-7008 GCA_964458685.1 uncultured Pirellulaceae bacterium | reverse complement strand
ACAAACTGGACCAATACAATCCAGTTCCGCAGTCGACTCGGGACATGCTGACCAAAGATCTACCGTTCCTCAAGATGTCGCTGCTCGATATTCTAAAAGTCCCCGAGCAAGCTCAGTATATCTTTAACCCAAAGGGCGAGGCATTTAAGGATAAATCCGCTTCCGAGATGGAGCAGAATGATCCCAACAACCAGATCAAGTTCAACATCGACTTGGCATCGGTCGACAACGTTATCAAATTGCTAAGTGGTCAAACTGCGGATTTGGTGAGCGTGGATGTTGCTCAGCGTTATCAATCAGACAAT
The DNA here is from genome assembly GCA_964458685.1 of uncultured Pirellulaceae bacterium. GTDB lineage: Bacteria > Planctomycetota > Planctomycetia > Pirellulales > Pirellulaceae > Aureliella. The sequence continues at coordinate 6,703 of CAYWNG010000244.1, read as the reverse complement.
CTTGTGATTCCGCTTTTCTCATCGCCTGTGTTTGTCTCAGGTATCTTGAACGTGCTAGTGGATGTGGGCCTGTATGGCAACGCGTTCTTAGGCTTTGACCTGACTGCCGGTATCGATACCAATGGCTTCTACCTTCGGGAAAGTAGCAATGACACTGACTATGTTTTTGAAGTCGGCGGCACGTTTGGTGCTCAACTGCGCGGGACAGGTTACTTGACTGTCCTTCCCTTCGCCGAGATCACTGCCTTGCCCGGCTTTGAGTTGACTGGCGGTCTCTTGCTCGACTCGCGCGACAGTGATGACAAGTTACGACTGAACGAACTGACCGACAATCAAAACTACCGACTTGGAATGTCGTTAGACTTTGTCATGCCGATTGTGGCTAAGTTTGGATTCCTGGCCTTGGGGCCAGAATTCACGCTTGAAGAGAAGAACGAATTTCGGCGGCCACTCTACAGCGCAACATCAGGCAGTCTGGACGAAGTCGAACAGCAGATACTCGAAGAGTTCACGGAACAGCTTCGTAAGCCAGTGGATGATCTGAAGAAGAAAGCCAACCTCCTCAATGAATTGGCGGGTGATATTGCCGACGCTGCAAAGAAGGCGGCTGGTCAAGCGGCAGAGACCACCAAACAAGTTGTTGGTCAATCGGTGGCAACAGCCAAGGCTGTTGCTAAGGGTGTTAGCGATGCAGCGGGGCAGGTTGCATCAGGTGTTAAAGACGCAGCGGACAGGTTCCAGAACAATGTGCTTAACCCACTCAATGACGCTTTGGGAATCGATCAACTGGGCTCTGTGTTTGGTAGGGGCGACTATCATAAGGTCGACGTGCCATCGCGACGAACTTATGCGTCGACTTTCAGAAACGGCTTAGTGGAAATCAACTCCACCGTAACTGGCCAGCCGATGGATGTTGTTGTCGGTCAGCGTGACGGATTTCTAATCATTGATGGACCAGACTTTACGGTTCGTGAACGCGTGGGGTACTACGAATCCAGTTGCTGGAATGGCTGCAATAAAGACTGGGTTAACGAGGATATCGTTCATCCGAATATTCTTACGATTCCATTAACCGGTGTTTCTGGAGTGGTCGTCAATGGAACGGCCTACAGTGATTCATTGGTCGTGCTACCGAGCGTAGCGACCGGGGTGCGACTGGAGGGTTACGAAGGCGATGATTATCTGGTGGGAGGTAGCGGTTCCGACACGTTAAATGGAGGACCTGGAAAGGATCGAATCTTCGGTGGTCATGGCAATGACCTCTTGGATGGCGGCACTGGCAATGATGTTCTGATGGGAGAACTGGGTAACGACACTCTTCGCGGTGGCGATGGCGTCGACGAGTTGAACGAAGAGTATTTGTCGGACCCAAATCAAGTTAGCGTCGATCGAAGTGGTGAGACGAATACGCTCTTCGGCGGGAACAACAACGACGTGCTGATCGGATCTCCAGGAAGAGATACGCTTAGAGGCGATGTTGGCGATGACGTTTTGATGGGACGCTCGGGCGATGACAGCCTGTCAGGCGGATCTGGGGCCGATAAGCTATTCGGGGAAAATGGCAACGACACAATCGATGGCGATAGTGATAACGACGTTATCGAAGGTGGGTCCGGTAACGACGTTGTGCGCGGTGGGACTGGTAACGATGTCATCTACGGCGATGCAGGTAACGACATCCTTTCCGGCAACGACGGGAATGACTTCCTGAGCGGAGGTAGCGGAGACGACTCGATCGATGGTAGCTCTGGGGCAGATTACATCCAGGGTAATGCTGGGAACGACACGTTGGTTGGTGGAGCCGACAATGACCTCGCCGATGGCAATGACATTATCGAGGGTGGTGCTGGCGACGATACCATCTACGGAGGCTTCAGCAGTGCGTCTGCAGTAACGTACAATCCAACTTCGCCAAAAGTGGATTTGCTATTGGGTGAAGCTGGCAATGACACGATCTATGGACAATCTGGACCAGATCAGATCGATGGCGGCTACGGCGATGACACCTTAGAGGGCGGCAGCGGCGATGATACACTGCTGGCAAATGACGGGGCAGATACGCTACGTGGCGGTAGTGGTGATGACATTCTCCACGGTGCAATAGGATCGAATCGACGAACCGCTACTCTGTATGGTGACGAGGGCAACGACACGTTGCACGGAACCTCGGCTGATGACAAGTTGTTCGGTGGCACGGGCAACGACACGCTTCTGGGCTACGATGGCCACGACGAGTTGCGGGGAGAGGCGGGTCAAGATGTTTTGGATGGTGCTGAGGGTAATGACCGTTTGTTTGGCGGCGACGGGAACGATACGCTGCGGGGTGAATTGGGGATCGATCTACTCTATGGCGAAGCTGGAGATGACAGATTAGAGGGGGGAGCCGGTAACGATACGCTCTCCGGTGGCATCGGAATGGACAACTTGCTAGGAGGAGCCGATGTTGACACGTTGGAAGGCGACGCTGGCGAAGACATCTTGAACGGCGGTACTGGCAATGATTTGTTGCGAGGCGGTAGCGATAACGATCGTCTTGAGGGAGGCCAAGGTAACGATCGCTTAGAGGGTGGCGATGGCGACGATCAGCTTTACGGCGAACTTGACAATGACGTGCTTTACGGTGGCAATGGTAATGACCAGTTGTTTGGCGGCGAGCAAGATGATCAACTGTTTGGCGATGCGGGCAACGATACTCTTCGTGGGGATGCAGGCAATGATTCGTTATCGGGAGGAGCTGACAACGATCTTCTCTATGGTGACGCGGGCAAGGATAACTTGCTGGGCGATCAAGGCAATGACACGCTGTACGGTGGCGATGATATCGACTTCCTAGAAGGTGGCACAGGCAATGATCAGCTCTTCGGCGAGGCTGGCGACGATGAACTGTCGGCGACATCGGGAACAGATACTCTGGATGGTGGCTCAGGAAATGATCTTCTGCGAGGTGGTGTAGACGACGACTATCTCAAGGGCGGAAGCGACAATGACCGCTTGATCGGTATGCAGGGCAACGATCGCTTAGAAGGCGGCACTGGTATCGATACGCTGGAAGGCGGAGCTGGAAATGATCTCCTAGATGGAGGCGATGGCGAAGATCTTCTACTAGGTCACGCAGACGCGGATCATTTGCTCGGTGGAGTAGGCAATGACCGACTGTATGGTGGCGATGGAGTCGACCGCATCGAAGGCGGTACTGGCGACGATTTTGCCGATGGTGGAGCCGGTAACGATTCGATCTATGGCAACGATGGTCAAGATGTCTTGTTCGGTGGTGATAACGATGACACCATCGACGGCGGCGCTGGCAACGATATTATCTCGGGTGACGTTGGCAATGACTTATTGTTAGGCGGCTTAGGTGACGACAAGCTGTACGGCGAAGGCGGCCAGGACGTTCTCGCTGGGGGAACTGGAAACGATGAGCTGGATGGTGGCGCTGATCGCGATGTGCTTTGGGGCGGAGATGTCCTGCTGGCGTGGTCCGAATTCTATGCCCCCGATAACTTCGAACTGCCGAATGGATTCGCGTTAGCTGAATCCAATTTTCCAACTGGCTATGTACCGCCACTCATTCAGCCTAAAGCCGTTCGCGGTCTCTCGCTCAATGCAGCACCAGGTTCTCTCGATGATGGCAGCGATATCCTGCGAGGTGGACTCGATAATGACCTTCTCTTCGGTGGGTCGCAAGCGGATCAACTCGATGGAAACGAAGGCCATGACTACGTCGACGGTGGAAGCGGCGATGATCTAGTCGCGGGTGGGGCTGGCGATGACATGGTTCGTGGCGGACTCGGTAACGACACAGTCCGAGGTGGCGATGGCATCGATCAAGTCCATGGAGATGAAGGCAATGATAAACTCTACGGTGATGGCGGTAGGAAATCGGTGTCGACCGAAACTCTCTATTTCCCCAACGATATTCTCGTCGGCCAACGCCTCTACGGCGGCGATGGTAACGATGAACTCTACGCTTATGCAGATTCCAATGATCTCTCGGTTCAAGCGTTACTTACGGGCGACGAGCTTCTGGGTGGTCTTGGTAATGATTCGCTTTTTGGAAACCTCCGACAGGATCGATTGCTTGGTGAAGAAGGCAATGACACGCTCCTGGGCGATTTGGTAAGTGGCCCTGGGTATAACACCCGAATCTGGGCTGGAGCACCTCTTTCCGGAGCCGCTGATGCAATGTACGGCGGACCAGGTGCTGACATTCTGAACGGAAACGGCGGAAACGATACGTTATGGGGTGGAGCCGATTCCGATCAACTGACGGGAGAGCTTGGCAACGACACTCTCTACGGCGGCGCTGGTATCGATATCTTGATGCTTGACATCGACGGGGCGTCTTCTGAAGTCATCAACGGACATTACGGCAACAAGAGTGCCGGTGATGCCGCTGATGATTTTGCAACCGACATTCTGGTGATCGAGGGCGATCGCAATCCACAAAACCTGGATGACAACATCACGATCTCTGAAGTCAATCAACAGTTGATCGTGAATTATCGACTGTTCGGCCAGCCAACACCGATCGCTGTCAATTGGAAATCCAGCGGCGTGCCTCTGTTCGAGCAGATCATGATTCGTGGCGGACAAGGAAACGACCACATCGAGTTCTTGACCGGCGCCAATGCCGTCAACACTTCGATGTTAGCCAGTCGAGATTGGTTCAGTGTTATCGATGGTGGTATCGGCAACGACAGGCTGATTGGCAGCAGTGGACGCGACCATATCGATGGTGGCTCAGGTTCGGATGAAATTTTTGGCAACTCGGGTGATGACCGACTGTGGGGCGATCAGGGTGTTGGTTCACCAACTGCGGATTTCGATACCCTGTATGCCGGTCCCGGTAATGATGATCTGTTTGGAGGTGTCGGCAAAAACACGCTCTCTGCTTGGTCGAGTGATCCAAGGCTCGGCGGTCAGTTTGGAATCTTCGTCGATAGTGCCGGGAATCGCTATGACAATAGCGGCGACTTTATTGGAGCTTTCGATAGCTCAGGCAATCCCATTCCAGATGGCAAGTTGGATGCTGATCCAACCAAACCAGCGTATAAGCCCGAAGATACCGGTATCAACCGTATGCTTGGTGGAGTCCAAGACGACTCGTTGTACGGCGGTACCGGAATCGATTTCCTCTATGGTAATGGTGGGACAGATACGCTCTATCGACGCGATGGCAGCACGTTCGAGTCGATGGATGGTGGATTGGCTGGCGATGATTGGAAGAACTATGCCAAGCAATCGGAACAGGTTTGGTATGTCGGTGGTTCCAATGCGGCTGACATTATCACGGTCGATTTCGTTACCGAACCTGGTCCACTTTACAATCGCCATCTTGTCACACGATTGACAGAGAACAACGGGAACTTTTCGTTTGCGGCTCAGTTGCAACTTGATTTTAGCGCCAAGGATGCAGCAGGAAATCTCATTTGGGATTCAACGCAGCGACTGGCGGATGTGAATGGGTTTGCTAACGCGACTGCAGAACAACGAATCCTCAGGTTCAACGAACGAGCGCTCAAGGGTGACCTGTTGCCTCCTGAAAGCGATTATCTGGCGATCTTGATCGATGCTTTGGGTGGTAACGATACGATCACGGTAGGGCCAACGGTTCAAAAGACCGTTTGGGTCGATGCAGGTGACGGTGACGATACCGTACGCATCAACTCAGGCAATGCGATTCTCGTCGACAAGTATGATGAACTCCTACGGAACGATACTGCGGCCACGGCGACTAACTTGGCTCCGCTGGCGATCATCGGTAGTGCTTCACTGCCATCCAATGGTGTGCTGACTGATGCGGCTACGTTTACATTGGCCATTGGCGTTCGAACTCCGGTTTCGATTAGCATTCCAGCTAATTCCTCGAATTCGTCGATCGCGAATCTTATCGCCAATGTCAATGCGCAACTGGCGAGCGCAAACCTAGGTGCGCTGGTTACTGCGACTTCTGTGGACGGTCGACTGGCGATCATTGCCAAGGACCCGATTGAGACATCGTCGCTGGTTGTTTCGGGCCTCAATTCGATTGCCGCTAATGAGCTGAAACTCACCGAAGGTCAGCAAGGTATCGCTACGCTGGCCACGTCGCTCAATGTGACCGGCCTATCGATCGATAGCCCCGTCGACGCCGACTGGTATCGACTGCGATTCGCTAGCCTTCCCGCTGGTAGCGAATTGTCGCTGTCGAGCGCTTCGCCGTTGGATGGATTGAGCATGCGAATCTATTCGGGATCGCCAAGCAATTTGACGCTTGTAAGAAGCGTCCTATCAACCGATATCGCCGAACCCAATAACAGTGCTACGAGCATCTCCGCCAATGCGATGCTGGGCGATCTATCAACACTGATTCAGGTCAACGGCTTAAACTTTTCAAGCGATACAGATACGCAAGATTGGTTCTCGTTCTCGTTGCCAGCACCAGATCCGCTATTGCCGCGCAGCTTAACACTATTGCCTGAGAATCTCACGACGGACCAACTCTTCGGACCACTGACACTTCTCAATTCGAACAACAGCGATGTCACCGCATCAGCAGTCCAAGACAAAACCACCGGTCGCATTGTGCTGGACATGCGTACTTTGCCAGCCGGACACTATCGACTTGGCTTAACCGCAGCAACTGGGGGTCAGCTCGGTGCCTATCGACTGCTGGCCAACGTTGGCTTACCGGGAACTCGCGTTCTGAATCTGACTGGCT
>CAYWNG010000243.1:0-8864 GCA_964458685.1 uncultured Pirellulaceae bacterium | reverse complement strand
GTGCAGTCAATGTTCCCAATGCGAATGTGACAATTCAATTCGGATCTAACGGTTCGCAGACTTTGACTATCGCGCAGCCCGTCTTGGCTCAGTCCGTTTCGATTACGGGATCGGGTAGCAATGATGACGCCAGCATTAACAGCTCCATTGAAACAGGCGCGGGAAACATTTCGCTCAGTCAGTTGAGAAACATCACTCTCGCCAGCAATCTAACCACAGCGGGCGGCAACATTGCAATTTCTGGTTCTTCGTTGCGGATCGATGGCAATGCAACGCGAACATTAAAGACTGCTGGTGCGACGACGACTAATGGTGGATCTGTTGATCTATCGGGCATTGCAGGTATCGATGGAGCCAGCAAACCAGGAACGTTGGTCATCAATACTACTGGAACGAGCGCTGGTGGCAGCGTCTCTCTAGGCAATGTGGTTGCAACCAACGGCGGTGTCAACCGCATTGATGTAACTACGTTTGTACCTGGAGGTACCGACGGATCGGTCACGATCAGAAGCATCCGATTAGTGGCTGACGGATCGACACCCGCCCAACTGAATATCAATGTGGGAAAAACCTCCACATCGACTATCTCGGCTGAGGGTACCATCGATTTGAGTGAAACTGTCCTAGGCAGGCAAGCTGGATCAGTCAATTTTGGGCGAGCCATCGTCGTGCCTATCAATCCGACCAGCACACTTACCATTCAGACAAATCACAAGAACGCTACGAGCGGCAACGACAATAGCAATGCCGGTAACATCATCCTTGGCGGGGTCGGCAATACGGTCGGCGATCAATTCGACAGTGTGACTTTGGATGCTTCTGTGGCCGATCCATTGGATGATGCCGGTAGGATTGATTTGTCGCTGGCTGTTAGTCCCTCGATTGTGGCGGATGGACCAGCAGCAACTCAAAGCACGGTTAATATCCTGATGGCAGGCGATGTTAGACTGCCGACTGATGGCAGCGGTTTGACTGTGCAAACGCTCAAGAACGCCAACAGAACTGGGGCTATCAATCTGAGTCGAGCGGCCTTTGTGGGAAGTGGCAACCTTAACGTTGACACCACAGGTGGCGGAGGAGCGACAGCAACGGGTCAAGTATTCCTGGGAGATATCGATCTCACCACTGCTCCAAGTCAGTTGAACGTTTCCACACAAGCTGCGACTCCAGCCAACTCGGGAATTGTCCTGCTTGACGACGGCGATGGCACTCGTTCGACAACATCGATTCGCGTTCTCGGCTCAGTGAATCTATCGAACAGCGTCACCGAGTTAAATGACAATACGCTTATCGAGACGCTTGGCGAGGGCAATACGCTTTCCGTAGGCACCGTCAACCAAACTACAGGAGCGACCAATGTCGGCCTGACGCTTAGGTCGGAAGATGGTATCGTTGTTGCAGGCCCTATCAGCCTGGATGTCAATTCCGCCAATACGATCGTCGACATTCAGATCGACTCGAACAACAACTCCAGTTCCGCTCTCACGATCTCGGGGGCCATCAATGCTGCGACTGTTAGTTTGAAGGGCAGTGCAACCAATGACGACACCGCTACAGTCAACGGCGCGGTGAGTGCCGGTGCAGGCGGAATCACCATTTCGAATTTTCAGTCGATCAAGATCAGTCAAAACTTGACTTCGCAGTCATCGATCACGGCAAATCAGATTGCAACCGAGATTGAGCTGGTTGGTGGTTCAGTGCTCACTGCAGCCGCTACGATCTCGATGAGCAATAACGTGCCACTTGTTCGATTGACCGGCTTGGCGAATAGCACCGTGACGTTCAATGCTCAGGGTAGCGGTTCTGTTGACTTACCGAATGTGTCGTCATCAAACGGAATCAATCTAACCATCGGAGCGAATAACAGCGTCAAAACAGGTACCGTCAACATCGGTTCGGGAGATCTACAGATCAACTTTAGCCGAACTGCCAACGCTGCAGCTTCGGCGGATTTGCAATCGATCTCTGCTGGCTCGGTAAGCATCAATGGAGCCAATCGGACGACCGATAGCGTTCTGCTTCGCGATACTGTGACCAGTACCAAACCCGCTGGCACAAGTATCACCAACGGCGGAAACATAACAGTTTTTGCCGATCTCTTGACGCAAGGCGGAGCACTGACGATCAGCGGTCGACAATTGGTGTTCGATGGTCCCCCGAATCACAGCTTGAACACGAATATCAATGGTGTAACCAAGGGTGGTGACATCAATCTGTCCGGGCTTACATCGATTGACGCGAAACCTGGAGTGAACAGTCTTACGCTCAATACGCAAGGAACAAGCGACGGCGGATCGGTGTCGATGGCTCCAGTTGTGGCAACGCAAGGTGGATTCAATCGGTTAGTGATCGCCACCGCTGGAACTGGCGGTGCGGATGGTCAAGTTACGCTCAAAGACGTGCGGCTAGTGAACAAACTGGGCACTCAGTCTCGATTGGACGTCAACTCGACGGATCTCACGCCTAGCATTGTATTTGCGCAGGGCTTGATCGACCTGTCCGAGTCTGGAACAGGTTTAGCAGGTGGAATCGTTGATTTTGGAGATGGACGATTGGCTCCGAGTACTGGAACCGGAAGATTAACGATTACGGTAGCTAGTACCAACAATCAACCCGGGATCGATGGAAGCAGCGGGGGCTCTGTTCGATTCGGCGGTACTACCAATAACAATACGTTTATCTATGATTTCGTGTCAATCGACGCCAGCGCTGCAGACCCAGCCGAACAGCAGGGCACGATTCAATTTGGATCGAATACCAACAAGGCAATCGCCGTCGATGGAACACCGACCAATCAGAACACCGTTGGTATTCAATTGATTGGGCAAGTCACCTTACCGCAAGCAAGCACTCTGACGTTGCAGACACTTGCAGGTACGAACGGCAACTCTCAAGCCATCGATCTCAGCAAAGCAAAGTTCCTTGGAAATGGCACTTTGAGATTAGATACGTCGAGTAATGGAACCTCTGGCAATATCTTCCTGGGTGATGTTCTCTTAACGACCGGGGCTAGCAGCCTGATCGTCTCAACTCAAGGTACCGCAGCTTTTGGAGTTGTCGAGCTAAACGATTCCGATGGAGCCACGACATCGACCGAGATCCAGGTACTGGGCGCGATCGACCTAAGTCAAGCACGAGTTCGTTTGCTAGACAATGCGATAATTCGAACCTTGGGTGACAACGGGGTCTTGCAAATCGGGCGTGTTGACACCGATGTTCAACGCGATCTAACACTGACTTCGTCCAGCAATTTGACTCTCGGCGGACCAATCGCTCTACAGGGCGGAGCGCTCTCGCTTACTGTCGATCAAGACGATAATCAACTGTCCAGCCTCAATATCAACGGTACCATTAACGCTGGAAGCGTGTCGATCGTAGGGTCGCTAACCAATTTGGATCAATTGACGATCAATCAGAATGTGACTACCACCTCAGGTGCCATCAACATCAATCAGTTTGATACGGTCGTCGTTGGCGGCACGCTACAATCCGGCACAAGCGTCAGTATTGCAAACGTAGGCAATAAGATTTCCTTGGGAACAGCTAGTCAAATTTTGGCCAGTGGGGCGATTCAACTCAATAGTAATGTGAACCGCATCGAACTGAGTGGTGCAGCCAATTCCACGAGTGTTATCGATTCGACAGGACCAACAGCGGCAGTTGCCCTTGCTCCGATTTTTGATGTTGGCAATGCAGTTGAGTTGAGAATTGGAAGCGATGGTGGAGTAACATTCAGCCAGATCAACGCCAGTCAGACCAATGTGGTTGTACAATTCAGTCGTGATCCCAACGTCACCAATCAATCGATTACCCTGGGCGCAAACGTAGCTCGCGGAATTTCGATTCAAGGGGGCAGCAAGACTACTGATCTAGTGACCCTTCAAGGTGTTCAGCAACTGGGAACATCGGGTCTAACATTGTCAAACATCGGTAATACAATTTGGAACGCTAGCATCAATAGTGGTGGTGCGATCAACGTTACCAATGTCTCTGGTAAAGTCCAGATTGCCGACGGCGTCAACGTTGATGGTACCGGTGGTGTTGCGATCGCCTCTGGAGTGTCTGTGATTGAGTATCTAGGGAGTGCTGGCTCAAGTTCGCGCATCAAGTCGGTTGGCGATGGAGGCAATGTCAACCTCGCATCTATCCAAGCCGCCAACGGTGTGAACCTTAGCATCCTTTCAGACAACAATATCGTTATCAACGGCATCCAAAATGGTCAGCCTGGAAGTGTCGATATTCAAGTCGATGCCAACAACAATAGCGTTGGTTCTGCAAGTCTGACGAGCGGTACCATTCAAGCAGGTGAAATTCGTGCTCAAGGCAGCGCTGCCCAGGACGACATCGCTAACCTGAATGGTGCTTGGATATCGACTAGGAATGATATCCAGTTGTCCAATTGGAAAGATGTCACCATCAGTAACGGATTGCAAGCGGCGAAAGCGATTAGCCTGAGCAACGTCAGTAACGCCGTCAGTCTCAACTCGACGGCTGCGGTGGTTGCTAACGCGGGCAACGTAGCGATGCAAAGCGGTGTCAATCGTATCAATCTGACTACAAATGGCGACCATGTCATCACTGCTTTGCAAGGTAGCGTCTCGGCCGGAGCACTGGTAGGAAATGGTGCCAATACAAACTTGCGTATCAATGCCGACAATAACATTCAGCTCCATTCGACCAGTTCCTTAGGCAATCTACAGCTTCAGGCGGGACAGAACAACTCTGCGGTTGGATCGATCGAAGCCTCGAACACACTCCAAGCTAGTACGATACAAATGGAGGCGGCTACTGGAATTGGAACAGTCAGTCCATTGTCTACGGCAACCTCGAGCATCCAAGCTACCAATCGGCTGGCTGGGAATATCGATATCTCCAATACCAGCGTCAATCAAACAGCTCTCAATTTGACGAACCTGGGCAATGGATTCGTTAAGTTAGCGCAGACTGGTGGTGGTACTCTATCCATCACTAACGTCAGGACTCAAGCTATTGGTGCACCGGTCCTCGACCGTGTCAACATTGCCATTACCAATACGGGAGGCAACATCCAGGTTGAAAGCTCAGGAACAGGTATTCAAGCAGGTGCGCTTGGTAGCATCCGACTACAAACGCTGAACGCTGGCGACATTAACATCGACGATTCACTCACAGCGGCGACCGGTAGAATCGACGTTCAAAGTGTTGGACATATCCGCGGAACGGGCATTATCACTGCGAATGCAGTTGTGCTTGATGCGAGCACAGGTGTGGGGGCTGCGCAAGTGATGAATACTATCACGCCAACGCTTGATGTCAGGACTGCATCGGGTAACATCGCTGTTTCGAACTCGAGTACTGCGACTGCCACCGTTGATCTGCTAACGAGGTCGAACGGCAGCATCAACTTCACTCACAATGGAAGCGCGGCAATCATCAAGCAAGCTAGCGCTCTCGGAGTCAACGCGGGCAGTATTGATGTAAAGACTACTGGTGGTAACTTGACCGTCCAAGGCCCAGTTATCAATGGAGGGATGAGCACTACCAGCGGTATCGTTTTGTCTTCCAGTCAGAATATTGTTTTGGCTTCAGGGGCGATCGTCCAAACACAGGCACCTACAGACGCTACCAAGGTTGAAATTAAGGCAGGTGGGCAATTCACTCTGCAAACTGGCGCCGAGATTCGAGCAGGAGTCAGCGATTCAACAACGGAAGCTCGCTTTTCCAAGATTCCGATTCCGTTAACTGTATTCCCGGTTGTAAATGCCGCTGGCGTCAACGTTGATGCTAACGGTAACGCCGAGTTGCAATTTCGAATCGGAACGACAGGCAGTGTCATTTTTGATAAGAACTTCTTGATAACTGTAGACTGGGGTGATGGTAAGACTAGCGTTTTGCCCAATACCCAGTTGTTGCCATTTTCCAGCATTAATGGTGATGGAACGACTTACAGCGTTAAGCACACGTATTTGCTAAATCCGAGCTCCGACTCGACGGCCCCCATCCCGATTGTCTTTACCGCGAAGTCCGATGCGCTCAATCGGATATTGATCTCTGAGAACCAGACTACATCACCGCAGTTACAAGTCAGCCGCAATATTAATCTGTTGGTTCCTGCTTCTGGATTGTTCGCGATTCGCTTCGAATTGGCTCAAGCCCCCGAAGTGGTACGACTGGTGTCGACCCAAACTTCATCCGTCATTCCAACACAGGAAGTGGAGGTCTCCACAGCGAAGCCCGTTGATTTCGCTCCATCGGCGTCTGAATCTGTCGCCAAGAAGGAGCGATCATATGTGATTCGCATCGTTACTCCCAAGGACGATAGCGGGGCAGTAGATATGAGCGAAGCGGTTCCGATCACCGAAGACCAATTGAACGATCTCTCAACACTTTTCTCGAAGCTGGGAGACAACCGTTATCGCATTTTTGTGACCTACGAAAATGGTATTGAAGTTCTGCTGCGAGACTTCTATTTGAGAAATGGCGTTCCAGCCGAAATTGATGATTCAGTGGGGAACGAAGAGGTCAATCAACAACCCAATGATCAAGTGAAGGCAGATTCGCCTCAAGCAAATCATCAATCCAAACCAGATGCGGAGCAACAGCAGTTTCTTGGGGAAATGCAGAGTCAAGAATCAGCGGGTATCGTAGCCGAATCAAGCCGCCTGAATACCGAGGAATCCGATCAAGAGGCATCGGAAGCCTCGGATGTGGGCAACAACCTGTTGCAAACTGTCTCCGCAGCATTGGGTTGGCGCTCTCTAAAGAAAGCTGCCCGGCGTTTTCGGTCAGCGTAAGAAGAACTAGCGATGCGGGAAGCAATGTAAGGTCGCGGTAGCGACTAGACTTAGTGGAGAATTTCTGTGCAAGAGTGTCCCTTCTGCAAATTCAACTATACCGAGGTAGGTCTCCAGGAAGGCCGGTGTCCTCAATGCACCGCCATGGTGAGCTGGCCGGTTGAGCCACAGAACTCCCCAGAGCTTCCTATTGCCATGAGCATCGAGCAGCGCTCAGAGGAACGCTTTAAAGCCGTCGAGAATATTTGGCGACAAACCGTTACCAGCGCAACCAAACTCAATCAGACCATAAAGACTAATGAGAGTGAAGTAACGGTCAATGATTCGGTCTATTCGATTCAGCCTCGTGATGTGAAACAGAGCGTCCAGATCCAGTATGGAGATGAGCTTGACTATGAATTGATCAACGTCATCGGCGAAGGTGGGATTGGCGTGGTCTACGCGGCTCGTCAGGCATCCATTGATCGACGTGTCGCCATCAAGATGCTGCGCGAAGAGTATCGAGATCGGGAAGAGCATCGAGACAAGTTTTTGGCCGAAGCGGTACTCACCGGCGAGCTGGATCACCCCAACATCGTTCCCATCTACGATCTGGGACGAAACGATCAAGGTGAGTTGTTCTATGCGATGAAGAACGTTGTTGGAACGCCTTGGGATCGAGTTCTGGCAACCTATTCGCTGCGAGGGAATTTGGATGTCTTGCTAAAAGTCTCTGACGCCATTGCATTTGCACACTCACGAGGAATCGTCCATCGCGATTTGAAGCCCGAAAACGTGATGATCGGTAGCTTCGGTGAAGTCCTTGTGATGGACTGGGGAATTGCTCTTCCCACGGAGGGTTTTCGCAAGTCTTCATCGATCCTTCGATCGCAGGCGATGGGAGGTACACCGGCATATATGGCGCCTGAGTTGGCCACTGGGCCTGGCTCCAAAATCGGACGACTATCCGATGTCTATCTCCTGGGGGCGATCCTCTTTGAGATCTTGAGCGGGACACCGCCTCACAACGGCATAGATGTGATGGACTGTGTTCGCAACGCAGCCAAGAACATCATTGTGCCTACCACAGTGACCGGCGAATTGATGGATATCGCTATGAAGGCGATGTCGACGATCCCTGGTCGCCGATACCATTCGGTACTCGACTTTCAAAACGCGATTCGAGTTTACGAATCACATAGTGATAGTCTGGCACTGTCCGAAAACGCCGAGGAAGAACTGCGAGTAGCTAAGGAAGGCAACAACTACCAAGACTATTCGCGTGCTCTGTTTGGATTTCAGGAAGCACTCGCTTTATGGGATCAAAACGATGCCGCTCGGACTGGCGAGGCGGAAACTCGGATCGCATATGCCGACGCGGCTCTCAAGAAAGGCGACTTCGATCTCGGTTTGTCACTGCTGGACGATAAGAATGAACTGGATCGCCCGCTCATCGCTGCTCTCAAGCAATCCATCAAAGAGAGAGATGCTAGACAGTCTCGCTTGAAAACTGTCAAACGGCTCGTCGCAAGTTTGGCCTGCTTTATTATTGTCGCGGGCTCAATTGGCATGGCATTCATCTATAACCTCTATTCTCAATCTAAAGAATTGAATAGAGAACTGAAGATTTCTCAAGAGAAAACTGCAAAGCAAGCTGAAGACAACAAGAAGTTGTATGAGAACGCGAATGAACAAAAAACACTCGCGGAAGAAAAACGCCAAGAAGCCGAGGATGCGCAGCGTCAAGCTGAAATTGCGCAGCGCGAAGCAGAGGCCTCGCGATTAGAAACCGTAGCTGAGAAACAACGGGCCGAGGAGAGCGCTTACTTTGCAGAAACTGGCTTGATTGGTGCCAGCATTCAGGAAAATAACTTTACGATAGCCGCTAATCTCCTCGACCAACTCGAACAATCTCCAGCCAAGTCCAAACTCCGCCACTGGGAGTGGGGCCGTTATCAGTACGTGGTCCAAGGCGGTATCCGCGATGCAGGCAACTCTCCGGTGCAATCGAATTCTCAGAATGCTTCGGTGATCTCGATCGACTCGGGAGGCAGATCGGGAGCCATCTTGGTCGGGTTCGAATCTGGCGAGCTTCAGTATTGGCGCTCCGAT
>CAYWNG010000242.1:1368-8873 GCA_964458685.1 uncultured Pirellulaceae bacterium | reverse complement strand
GTTGACCAAGGAGAGATTTGACGAGTTCGAAGCAGCGGTGAAGTTCATTCGCTCCCAACCCCGAGTCATCGCCAGTGACTGCGGCGAGGACCTCTACGCCACGACAATTCGTGGCGCAGCGTTGCGATGGAAAGAAGCGATACGAATTAGTGGCACCTTCCCTCAAGTTCAGGGCATGGGCATGGTATTCTCAGGATTCCCCGGTGCAACAGAAGGTAACGACGAGCAACTGAAGAAGTTTCAGAAGTGGTTCGAAAGTAAATCGCCCATTGCTAAAGAGACCTATGCGGCAACGTTGTATGAACTTCGAATCGAACCACAGTACCGATACCTCACTCCAGAGTGTATTCGCCTGCTCGATGAACTACTAAAGGCTGATCGCCCAAGCGAGATGGTCTTTGAATTGCGGATTCTGTTGGAAGCTCGCAATTCAATTCTGACGACTGAGCAAATGGATCAGTTATTGGAAAAAGCCACCACTCTCTATCCCAGCTCACTGGACCATCACGCGGCATTAGCAAGTCTGCTTGGAAAGTGCGATTATCTTTTGGATGAAGGTGATGCAAACGCCTATATGAATGCGGTTGCCGATCTGTACCCTTCTGAAACGAATGATGCGGTGTACGCTCTGCTAGTTGCTAGATTTCTCGAACGGACCAAGATTCCCAATATGCCGCTCAACCAAGATCGTCTTATCCGTGGTATCCGTATAGCCATCGAACGCGACTGGCTTTATCCCAGCGATGCTTATCAATGGTACAGTCAGTTTGTGACCAAATATCAAGGTCAGAACGAAATAGAAATGGACCGCATCCCAATCTACTTTATGCGAAATCACACCATCGTAGGCTCGCTGAGCGGACAAGCACGCGTCGATTTCTTTCTGAAAGTTCGAGAGCAGGCATTTTCAATCGCTAAGTAATTTTGTGAACTTTGTATTTTCGCAATCGTCTTGTCTGTAGCTGTCTGTAGTCTACTTCGGCAGGCTAATCGGTGGAGAAAGCAAGTCTCGCGTGATGGGATTCTTGAATTCGGAAAACGCGGATTTGGCTTCCCCCAAAGCTGCAGCGGTTGCCGCACCTTGGCGCAACGCTTGATCGACCTGCGCATTCCCGCCAACGGCTTCCAACATGGGCAATATCCGCTGAAGCGTTGGATCGTTCTTCAATCGATCCAATTCCTCTTTGGTTGCCTTGCTTCCATCATCAGAATGCTGGCTACTGTAAACGTCAAACCATTGACCATCACTGCCCTTGGCAAGAAAGTTGGTAGTCACTTTCGCGGTTGCTGAACCCATCTGTTGATTCAAGCGATACACAAGGACGCCGCGTGCCTTCTTCTTTTCAGCTTTGTTAATTGCCGACTGCTTCCAAGCATCCTTTTCTGCTCGCTCTACACTAGCGCCGAGATCCAGCTTCAGCTCCTTGTATAGTTCGCTCAGCAAGTCGTTCTGCGCGCCAGCAAGCTCCTTGAATATCGCCATTGGATCGATCGAATCGTCAGCACCCATCAACATCGATCCCTTTCCCTGCAACTCCACGGCGAGCACTAAGTCATACTCGACGAGCGCTTGTTTAGCGGCCCACTGACGATCACTTTCCAGAACTAGGCTAGGCAACTTTCCTGTCAAATCAAATCTCTCCGACTTGGTATCTATGCCCAGCTCTTTCAACTTCTTTTCGAGAACAACAGTCGGCGTTGTTGCAACATCGGGAAGATCATGTTTGTAGGCGACCCCCGCGATGTGACGCTGCTCGGGTTTGGCTGGAGTAATCTTCACAATCTCCTTTGCGGGCAAGGTCACAAGCACAAAAGTAGAATTCGGCGATTCGGCCTCAACCGCCTCAGCGTGCCGAAGTTCGTCCTCCAAGAAGAGCTTCAGTCGTATACGCTCGTCGCCGTCGCATTCCTTTAGCCAACTCTTGATTCGATCGATAGCGGTTTGCTTAGCTTCCACGCGAGGCTTTTTCTCTTTCTCTAGCTGCTCATCCGCCCAATCCGGATACGTTGCCTTTAGCCAAGCTCGATCGACGGCACAGTCGATCGATCCATCAGCTCGCTGCGATAACACAAATCCTAGCAACAGATGCTTCTGCGTTTTGATCACATCCAACCCTAGAGTCTTAGGGTTGGATTTGGGTAACTGAGCGGTTGCGACCACGCAAAAACTACACAGGACGAATGCAACGACACTACTCAACCGTTGTGGCAATTGCGGATTCATGAATTCACCTGAGGCTTGAGAAGCAGACGAGAAGACTCGATCTATTCTAGCAGCTTAGCTCCGAAATGGAGCAGATTTAGTAGCCAGCTCGCCAATCAAAGTCCGCCGAAAATTACTCGCTGACGCGCCTACCCCCGGCTGTGACTCTACTTTGCGGTCGCCTCGTACAGCGGCAAATGGCGATAGCTAACTTCCAACGAAAGCAGATTCATTGTTGTGACGTACAATCGGCCTCCGTAATTGGCCCACAAGTCTGGAACAGGACTCATCGGTTCCCAACTACCAGCGTACCGTCCCTCACGCACCTGTTCCTTAATGAGCATCGGATTCAGAGTGTCATGCCATCGCTTCCAGTAATCGCCGCCCATGTGGAAGATAACCTGAGTGGCATAATACCAGTAGTAGGTGTCTCGGCGCGATTGCTCTTTGGTACCATTCTGCGGTGAATGGATCAAAAGATAGGTCGCACCATCGATCATCTCTTTGTCGTTGCGTTGCCACCCCATATACAACCGAATCAACAATCCAACGCTGGTCATCACCGCAGTAGGCTGCAACCCGTGACGTTGCTCAACCGTATCAGGAGCGAAAGGATTGTAGCGGAACAGATGAGGCTCCTCCTTGCTGACCGCGGCGCGACTAACAAACGATTGGATCGAGTCAAACGTGGAAGCAGGCACATTTAGTCCGGCTAATCTTCCACTCTGCAAGGCCATCATGTACCAACCAGTAACACTGGTATCGGAACCAACGCCAGGACGATATCGCCAACCGCCACGACGCGAGTCTTGACTGCTGACCATAAAGTTCACGGCCTTCTGTGCAATCGGCTTCAGATTTTCGTCTTGGGTCATCCCATAAGCTTCACAAAGTGCCAGAGAAGCGATGGCGTGCGAATACAGCCATGCGTTTTGGTCGCTAGCGGGATCTTGAGGGATATACAGGTCGCCGTCGGCCTTTTGATTCTTCGAAAGAAACTCGATCGCGCGACCTACCT
Organism: uncultured Pirellulaceae bacterium; assembly: GCA_964458685.1. Lineage (GTDB taxonomy): Bacteria > Planctomycetota > Planctomycetia > Pirellulales > Pirellulaceae > Aureliella. The sequence goes on along the minus strand of CAYWNG010000242.1, from coordinate 5,652 downwards.
GCAAAGCATACTTTGATTCTTTGTGCGTGTAGCCAGCACCTTGAAAGGCCAACATGGCTAAAGCAGTGGCGGCAGTATCGCTGCGGATGAGTACCTTGGTATCGAAATCCTGCAACTTCCAACTGCCATCTTCGCGTTGGTACTTCGCAAGAAACTCAAGTCCACGTTCGATCGCCAATTCCGTTTGCGGATCGATGGTTTCATCATCGCCGCGATTTTGAAGACGATCCAATCGTTGTTGAAAGGCTGGCTTAGCAACGCTCTTACCAGCCGCCAACGGTCCGCCAACCTCGCTACGCATGAAACGCTGAGTGTCGAACTGAGGCAACGCAGGCTGCGCACTATCGTTAGAACGTCGTGGCAAAAGGGCTACGGAGTCGTTCATTGGCACATTCGCCAAACCACCGCTACCACTGGGAGCATCGATCTCCAGAGGAATCTGCAGTCGTCCCGTCGAAGTGCGCATTCTTTGCAGGGAGCTGGAGTCGTTGGCTAAGCCCTCGTTTAAAGCTTGCTCGTTACCACTTGCAATGTTTGGCGCATTGACCTTGCTTGCTGATGGAGCCGCACCGGCGATTGTATCGTTACGTGGCAAGTCACCAACAAGTCCTTTGGTATCGCTGACCGCACCAACTCCCTCTGTTTCGCGTCGCTGCATTCCCGATGGCAGAGATTGATCCTGAGTCGAACGACTGGATAGACTCATCGAACCACTGGTGTCGCTAAGTGGGTCGCTTGTAACCGCACCGCCCTTAGAACTACGATTAGCGCGAGTCACACTGCTTCCACCAGCTTGTAAATCGACAGCTTGGTTCGACTCAACACCGACAGCTCCACTGGGCACAGCAATGTTACCCGCGGGTCCAGCTAGCCCCACAGCGGCTCGCTGGATATCACGACCGGCTCCCGTCATCGCGGCAACGTCGTTTGAGTTCGATTGCCCAGTCCCTTCGGCGGCCAACTGGGCTGGCGATCGACTAGCAACGCCTCCAGCTAAACTCGGCAATCCATCCCATTGAGCCGCCGCAACCGATCCAGCCTCGGGCATCTGCGGCAAAGCTGACGCTTGTCGTCCCGATTCGGACCGCCGCGCTATATCCGTTGCAGCTCGCAACTCGCCGTCCGCCGAAGATGTTGATCCAAGGTTGCTGCCCAGTGTTGGTAACGAGCTTCGCGCTGCGGGCCCTGTCTGACCACCCGCACTGCTGCGAGACAGCGACAAGGAGGATGCACCATCCGTCGGATTGATCACTTGATAGTTACGATCATTCCTACGCAATTGACTACCACTAGCCAGCGAGCGATTCTCGGATGGAGCGGCTTGGCTTTCCGTCGGTAACTCCGCGGTAGCACCGGAAGCCGAACTGCGACGCGAACTCTGACTCTCGGTGGCAAGTGAAAGCGATTGTGGTGCTTCTGCACTGGGAGCGAAGGTCTGAATTGCCGAAGGTGCAATGGGCTGAGCTGTTTCGCTGCTGCGACGCGGCAACTCTGCTTTAGCCAATGTGTCCGATGCGGGTGCTTCGCTTGATGCAGCTCTTCGCTGCACGCTGACGCTTGATGGCATAAGCTCGCTATTAGCTTGAGGACTCAAGTTCGATGGCGCGGTGATTGCCGCATCACTTCTGGACTCACTAACTCGCGACTTCAATCGGTCCGCAGTCGAAGCTTGTAACTGTGGTTCAGACTGATAGATCTCATAACTTGGCGTCGGCGGCGACGCGCTACGCTCTGGCGAAGGCTGCGAAAGTTCACTTCGCGAAAGCGATGATGCCTGAGGGCTGTAGGAAGGCGAACTCGATTGAGCCTGCGATCGCTTTAAGAGATGAGCCGTGCTACTCTTCTCGAGTTCGATCTTTGGTGTAATCAAGTGATCCACGTCGGCTTTGGCCAACTGCATCTGACGATCTTCGGCTCGCTGAATCTCCGTTGGCTGGTGTTCTGTCGGCACATGCTTGAGATGGTCAGGGCGTTTGTTAGGCTGAGTGCTCAAACTGACTTTAACGTACTGTCTGGCTTGCAACGACTCTTTCTTCAACTGCTGACGTTGCTGTGCGAGTGAATCGAACAGTTGCGGCCAATAGCGAGAATGAATCACAATGTTGCTGAGGCCAGTAAGGATCAAAAGGTGCGCTAAGACGCTCAGCAAAAATGCGGCTTGCATCGAACGGCGAATAACGCGACTGACTAACGTGCTCATCACCGCCGACAACATCACCATGGCAATCGGGACGATGATCGCGTAGGTCCAAGGATTGTAGAGATAGCGTTCTTCGTTCGGATCTAGCTCGAAAAATGCCAGCCCCAATACCGTTGCCCCCAGAAGCCCGAGAATGAAATTCAGCAGCCAAGTCCCGATCGAACCCGACTCTTCGTCGTCAAAGTCGTCCTCAGCAATTCTAGCTTCCAGGTCTCGCATGGTTCGATGAATCCAATGCCGGTTGTTCGGGCGGTTCTATTGTTTGTTTTCTTCTTCAGCGGTTGAGGCCGAATAGGCTACGCCATATTTCAGGCAGATATTCATGACGTCGATGGGAGCTTGAAAGGCAACGCGACGGTCACCGCGAATGATCACCGAGTTGCCGGTCGGATTGTTCACCGAAAGCAAGCGGATCATCGAATCAAAATCTTCCAGGCTCATCGGCTTGGCATCGACTAACAACCTGCCTTGTTGATCGATATTGACGATCAACTCCTGCGGCTCGACCGTCATGGGGACCGCATTCGCCGCCGATGGTAGTGCGATATCAAGCTGATGCTCTTCTTGGCTCATTCGCGAAGCCACTAAAAAGAAAATCAGTAACAAAAAGACAACATCGATCAGCGGGGTTAAGTTCAGTACCGCAAGCGCTCGGCCTTGTTGAATTCGAACAGCCATTTTCGCTCTCCTTAGGCCTTCAACTTGGGAGGCCGCGTGGACGAATGCACGGGAGGAGCTTCGAGACTGCTTGCCGAAGACGAAGCGTGCGACGTTGCCGATGCGTGCGCTGCAATCGGACGCGACGTAACGCCTCGCGGTCCAATATCGAATCGCAGCTTGCCTTCGAACTGTTCAAACCTTGGCGTCAAATGCCGCAGTTCGATATCCACCGTTGCCAAGCTCTTGGTAATCTTACCTTCGAAGTAGTGCGCCAGAATGGCTGCGGGAATAGCAACGGTTAGCCCAGCCAAAGTCGTGACCAGAGCCACATAGATCCCTTCGGCCAAGCTCTCAACGCGATTCGACCCACTGGTCAACTGCGTGGTGTTGTAAAAGGCGATGATCATTCCCCATACCGTTCCCAACAATCCAATCAGCGGTGTTACGGCAGCGGCCAGAGTCAACCAACGCACGTTGTTGTAAAGTCGATCCGCTTCGTGTTGCACACTTTCAGTGATCGTCGCTTCAGCCTCGGGAATCGGGCGGCCAATCTTGGTGATCAAGTCTTTCAGTACGCGACTGGCCGACGACGGAAAGAGTTCGGCAGTCCGATACAACTCGGCTGGCGAAAGTTGAAGCTCCTCATCGGCAGCTCGACGAATCTCGCGCCGCAATCGTCGAGGAAAAATCTTCGAGCTTCGCAACGCAATCCAACGCTCGACGCCTATTGCCAAAACTAGCAGGCTCATCAATCCGATCGGGATCATCAGAGCGCCACCGTCGATCAACAATTGAAGGAAGTTCATCCCGCCAATGCCCAGCCGTGGACCCGGTGCAGTAGAATTTCCTGAAGGCTCCTTGGAGGCCATCAAATTCTCAATATCGCCTTGCGTCACCTTGGGCTGTCCATCCTGAACCGCGCTGGACAACTGCGGGATACACGCAACGACGAGAAGAGCAAGAACAAGAGGTAGCAAAACACTTCGCATAGTTCGATTCATCTGGATTTGAAGTTGGAAAGTCTGCCTTCCCCGGTGGCAAGTTAGCCGCAACCTAACCGCAAAGGAAACGGCTCAATGCTTAACCGGGACGTCGACATTTGCGATGCTGCGCCGAGTCGATCTCTCAATCAGTCGACCTCACGATCAGTCGACTCAACTAGCATTCGACTCAGCACGCAACATCTTGCCTGGAAACTGGAAATGCGTCTGCTACTCCGCAACAATCCAATTTCCCTTTCCGAGCATCGCGAAAAGTTGGTTCTGCGACTAGCAAAACGCTAAGCTCATGACCAATCCTACACATCGCTCGGGTCGTCTTTTCGACCTCTCATTGTATCGGAAAGTTTGATAAGGAAATGCCAAGTCGTTCAGATTCATGAAAACTGAAGCTCCAGCGTGGAGCTTCAAGCTTGATTGACACTA
>CAYWNG010000242.1:0-1268 GCA_964458685.1 uncultured Pirellulaceae bacterium | reverse complement strand
TTGCTATCTCAACTTCTGGAGTTCACCAAGCCGGGTTTGAGCCTGAGCGGCCAACTCGTGCTTAGCATGCTTTTCGACGACGAACTCATAGAATTCAATCGCCGTGTCCACCACCTTCTTCTTGGCTGAACCGTTCAAGTTGTTGATGAGAACTTCGCTACAGCGAGCCGCTTCGAAGGCGCTTTTCGCCTGCCAATTCTTGATGTCTTCGGGAGCCTTATCGCCACCAAAGCCGTACATGACGCGTTGAAATTCAGGAATTGCCTTAGCAAAATCCTTTTGCGAGAAGTACATCTCACCCAACATGAATCGAGCTCGCGCGGCAACTTCGTTTCGATAGTTAGAAGCGACTTCGTTGTAGTGCGTCACCGCCTCGACAGTCTTACCCTGATTCTGCTTGCAGAAGCCAAGCTCGTACAACGCCGTTGGCAAATAGGGACTGTCCGAGTACTTCTGGATCACGACGTTAAGCCATTGTTCGGCTTCATTCCAACGCTTCAACTCCCGCAAGCTCTGCCCACCATGCAAGTAGATCAGCGTGCGCACTTGTGGTGAAGCGGCGCTGTCTTTCGCGTTGGCCTCCAGCGCTCCACGAGCCTTTTGAAAACCTGCCAAAGCTGGTTCGTACTGCTCTTTCTTAAAGCTACACTCAGCCAACATGAATTGTCCGTCTACAGCTAGCTTACCCGTAGCGAATCGAGCTGTTTGAGCTTCGAAATGCTTGGCCGCTTTGTCGTACTGTTGCTGTTGGAAGTTGGTCCAACCCAGTTTGTAAAGCGCCTTCTCAAGCAGCTCAGGATCTTGAGTCTGGGTAAGGATCTTTTCGTAAGTCTGAATGGCCTGTGCGTATTGCTTAGCGTCATACTGTTGCTGAGCAATCATATAGTTCGATTCAGCCGCATGAGTGCTCTTGGGGAACTTGGAAACCAACTCAGTGAACTTAGCCGTTGCCGCATCGCCTTTCTCCTGGTCAACAAGATTCCAAGCGATCTCGTACATCACGCGATCGGCGGCTGGATACTCGGGAACCTCCTTCAAGATACGCTCGAGGGCCGCGTTGGCTTGCTCAAGCTGCTTCAGTTCTGTGTGAGCCAGTCCCAATTCATAAAGACCGTTGCCCAAAGATACGCCCTTGGGCTTGCGATCAATGAAGCGATTGAGTGCTGCGATGGCCTTGTCTGGCTGACCGATTTTGCGAAGACAAATGCCTTCGGCAAGCTGCACTTCGCCACCGATGGAATCCTGAAGATTCTTCGCAAGCAGCGGTT
>CAYWNG010000241.1:7553-8879 GCA_964458685.1 uncultured Pirellulaceae bacterium | reverse complement strand
TTCTGGGGCGAGCACCGACATTTATGCATTGGGCGTTTTGCTCTACGAAATGCTTACAGGCACTCGACCACGTGGCACTGCTTCCAACGTTTATCAGATCATTGAGGCCAGCCGTTCGATAGCGTCAACTCTATCGATCAACAAACAGATCCCGCAAGACATCGATGCTATTTGCATGCGTTGCTTAGAACTCGATCCCAGTGATCGATACTCTTCCGCCGATAGTCTGAACGATGATCTCAAGCGATATCTTGATGGGCGTCCGACACTCGCTCGCCCTTTGTCTTCGGGACAACTTTTGCTTCGCTGGTGCGGCCTTCATAAGATTGCCTCGGCAATGATCGGGATTGCAATACTCTCGCTTTCAGTCGCGATAGCAGTGCTTTCGTGGTCCTCTAGAGTTCTAGCTGAACAAAACACGCAGCTCAAGACAGCTCGCGATTCTCAAGAATCCGCCGCTCGCGAAGCTATCGAGCAAAAGACCCAGTACCGTCATCTAGCGTGGACATCCAGCATGCAACGAGCTTACGCATTCTATGAAGACGGTCGATTTCCGGCGGTCGCCGAGCTGTTGGATAGATTAGCAATCTCACACCCCGACGAAACCGCTCGTCCAGAATGGCAACTTTTGAAGCATGAACTCAATAGATCGTTTCGATCGTTGTACCAGGTCGATTATGCGCTGAGAGAAGTCGTTTCCATTCCAAATACTAACTCCATTGCGTTTGTTGGAGATAGTCCCGAAGTTCATGTGATGGATCTGGACAATGGACAGATCATTCGCAAGTTTACCACCGAAGTAAGGCAGATCCATGCTTTAGCGGTCAATCGTGACGGCAGTAAATTGGCCATTGGTGGAACCACTCAAAAGGATTCAGACAAGTCTTACCCGTACATCATTGATCTCAAGAGTGGTCAAACCACTCGGATCGACCGTGCGGGAAATACGACCATTGAGTCCCTGTCTTTCTCTAAGGACGATCAGTGGCTAGCCGTGGCCTATCGCTACGAGAGCGCAAGACTGATATCTCTTACAGAAAATGAGCGACCACCTGTTTCCGTCGCCAGTAATCGGCGAGGCAAATCGATCCAATGGTTATCCTCATCGAATGAAGTTGTTGTACAAGCCGATCACCAACTGATTACCTATCAACGGCCAGATTCAAGCCCACGAACACAGAATGTTGATACTAGGTTCACGGCGTTTGCCTCCATTGCCAACTCCAATGAGATTGCGATTTGCTCACCTTTCGGTGACGTCTACATCCAGGATTGTGAAAAGGGCATTATTCAACAGAAACTGGTTGGATTAGTAACGGACCCAAC
>CAYWNG010000241.1:0-7543 GCA_964458685.1 uncultured Pirellulaceae bacterium | reverse complement strand
GTCGGATTTTCGAGATCGGGCCCCGTTTGGTGCAGATTTGTGCATTGGAGAAATTTGCCCTTGAAAGTCCCCACCTTTCCAAGTTTACCCCCACTTTTATAAAAGGAGCCACCCATCGCTGTTTCTGATAGCGGACAATGGGTAGCGACAGGTCTTGCAACCGGTGAGATTCTGGCATGGGATCGATCTGAGAATAGTCTTCCCGAGTTGGGTAACGACTCTGTTACAGGTTTAGCCGTTTCGTCGCGAGCTCGACTTTTTGAGAGTGAAACAACTTCTCTCTGCTGGGCAAAAAACAACTTGATCGCCACCAGTAGCGATGGAGAACTTGTCCTTTGGTCGCCTCCCCATACGCACAACTATAGCGTGCCGAATGTCATTACGGCTGGTTGTTTTGCCCCCAACAGTTCCCAGATAGTCCTTGGATTCTCCGACGGTTCTCTAAGGGAATTCGACAATGATACTCTATACCAACGTCTTCAGGCCTACCAACCTCAACTGGATAACTTAGGGGCACCTATCGCAGACCACAGTGTATCGCCAGTAACACGCATATCGATTTCGCCTTCGGGTCGCTGGATACTCGCCGCCTATGCGGGCGGACGTTTGAAAGTTCTTGAAAGATCGGGGCGAATGGTCACTCAAGTTGATCCACCTGAGAATCCTGTCGGTGAGATTTCGTTCAATTCTGTCGCGATTTCCGATGATGAACGATGGATCGCGTGGGGAGGCGAGACCAATCTTCTTTATGTTCGACAATTCGATGGATCTTGCCTGAGCGGTGGATTTACAGCCAAGTTCACTGCCGATATCTATTCGATCTGTTTTTTGAGAGACGGCAATTCCGTCGCTGTCAGCGGCCAATTTGAAGGAGTTCGCATCTACGATCTAAGCACAGGACGCATGAACCAACAGATTGGCAACACCTCAATCAGGGTGACTGCACCCATGAATGACTCCCCAAACTTGATTACTGGTAGCAACGAGGGTGTCCTTCGCGTTATCCAGCCAGACAGCACCCGTCCACAGGACAGCCGAGAAATCCGTACAAGTTTTGACTCGATTGGCGCACTGGCAATCTCGCCCGACGATTACTTGGGCCTAAGTGTTAGCTGGTCGGGAGTTCAAGTGAGTATTCTTCCAGACTCTTTGCATCTCGGCTACTTAATACCGTTCAAGAGCGAGCAAGCTAACAGTTACCGATTTCGAGCATCTCAGTTTACGAGCGATAATAAGTATGCCTTCGTCTTAGCAGGCAACTACAACGACTCAAAAAATCCACTTTTCCGTCTCTATCGTCTTAGTGATCGCTAGAGACTGTCGTCTGATATCAATGACGCTAAGCTGCAAATCTCTTTACCCGCCTCCTGCGACTAAAGACTACCAAGTGTCTTGGTTCCCAAACCGTCGTCAGTCGTCGTCAGTCATGGAGTTTTCTGAAGGAAACCCGAAGGGTTGCGGTTTTATTACGCAAAACAGTGTAGCCGGAGCGGTTGAAACGAAGCCCCGTGCGCTTCCAGCGACTCGGATGGTGAGGTTATAATTAAAGTTTTTAATTCCCCGATCATCCTTACACTCGATCAACAAATCATGAGCATTGCATTAGCAACGACTTGGGAAGACCGGTTGTCGGACCTAGGAGGTATTCCGGCATCTCGAGTCCGCATCGATCCTGCACCTGGAATGGCTACGGTCGAAGATGTCGTCAGACTGCGCAATGTCGAACGACGGCTTTACGAACTTGTCGATGGAACCTTAGTGGAGAAAGCTATGGGTTGGCAGGAATCGCTCTTGGCCGGAATTCTATTGCAATGGCTCAACAACTACCTTGATCAACATCGAATTGGCGTTGCCACAGGTCCCGACGGCATGACCCGTCTATTTGGCGATACCGTACGCGGCCCTGACGTAGCGTTCGTCGCTTGGGATAGATTGCCTGGAGGTCGAATTCCCAAAGAACCTGTGCCTGATCTTGTTCCCAATTTCGTCATTGAAGTGCTCAAGGTAGGCAATACCTACGCTGAGATGTCACGCAAACGACGCGAGTATTTTCATGCTGGCGTCGAACTGTTATGGATGGTCGATCATCGCAGCCGAACGGTGACAGTATTCAGGTCAGCTCTCAACGCCTCAGTAGTCACCGAAGGCCAAGAACTGGATGGCGGTAAAGTCCTGCCAGGATGGGTGGTTGACATTGCGGATCTATTTGGTCGCCTCGATCGAAACGCAGAATCTGTTTAGGCTAAACTTCATTCGACTACCCAAGCCACGATATTCTAACGCGTTAGTCTAGAGAATTTAAAACGTCTACGGCCTGTTTGCGGACGACCAATTCGGCGATCTAGGGTGACTGGGGCGTTAGGTCGCGTTGACGTTTCGGGGGCAATGCATACGATCAACTCTCAGTACTGTACTAAGAGTTTCATGCTTCGTTGCTATACCGTTCGGATTGCTTTCATGGCCCCTAATCCTGTCGAATCTTCGCAGACTGCACCCGTGAAGGTTGCTGCGCAGGGGTCGACATGGTCGCGCAAAGCAAAGTGGATTGTCAGTGGTATCGTAGTCGTGCAACTGCTTGCGGTTGTTGCGGAGCCGTTTCACTTTTTCTCTCACAGTCCGGCTCGCGGACCTTCGCAGGCTGCTCGCCCGGCTCGCGTCGTGCTTAGCCCATACGTCGAGTTTGCTTACTTGAACCATGGGTACTTTTTCTTCGCTCCTGAACCGGGGCCAAGCCACTTAATGCAGTGCTCGTTGGTCTTACCGGGAGGCAAGACGGCCACGCTGCGTTATCCCGACAAGAATGCTCAGTGGCCCCGACTGCTTTATCACCGACACTTCATGTTGTCAGAGTTCTTGAATCAGCTTCACGTTCCGCCTGTTGACCCAGTCGCGATCCAACAAGCGCCGCCCATCGAGGCCAATAATTGGACGACTGGACGGCAACGCTACGAAATGGTCCGCGATTCGATGCAATCGCATTTGAAAGCCAGTTATTCGGCCGATTCCGTAACGATCGAACGCTTGAGGCACATTCTTCCTGGTGACATTGAAGTTCTACAGCAGAAGCTGCCGCTGAATGATCCACGGTTCTACATCGTCCTTCCAGATAGTTTGGCCGCAGGCGACCCAATGTCCGCGCCACTTTCGCCAATGTCACCGATCGCGAGGCCTTCGAAGCCTGCTGGTGGCGAGAAGGTCGAGGCGCCGCAATGAGTCGATCGACTCGCACTAACATGAATAAAGAGAGTGGTGCATCAGCATCCTCGCGCGAACCTTCCTCACGCGAACCTTCCTCACGTGAACCTTCCTCACGTGAACTAGGGCTGGGGCATGCGTTAGAGCATGGCGTAGAACATGGTGCAACACCGTGGGCAAGGCAATGGCTGTCGGGCTGGGACAAGTTCTGGTTCACCCCCAGCCGCCCCGAGTCGCTCGCGCTAATTCGCATCTGCAGTGGAGCGATGTTGGTCTACATCCATGTGATCTGGTTGAGTCTAGTCAATCAGTTCATGGGCAAAGATGCATGGATCAATCTTGCCACCATTCGAATGCTCCATCGCGAAGACTTTGGTTGGAGCTGGCTGCATTATGTAGACAACCCGACAATTCTGATTGCACATCAGTTGATCGCCATCGCAGCAAGCTTGGCGATGACCTTGGGCTGGATGACACGCATCGCAATTCCGCTGGCTTGGTGGATGACATTGATGGTTTGCCACCGCATGACCGGCGCGCTCTTCGGCTTGGATCAAACCGTCATGATGTTGACGATGTACTTGATGTGGTCCAATTGCGGGAGCGTGTGGAGCATCGATGCGGGACTTGCTACGAAAAAGGGACTCCACTGGCTGCGCCCCTCGGCGCAACCCGCAATTTGCAACAACGTCGTGACTCGACTTATCCAACTGCACTTGTGCGTGATCTACCTGTTCGGCGGATTGAGCAAAATGCGAGGCGAAATGTGGTGGGACGGTTCGGCCATTTGGTTCAGCGTCGTGAACTATGAATACCAATCGCTCGACTTGACTTGGATAGGGTATTTTCCATTCCTGGTTGGGCTAATCACGGCGGCCACGATTTTTTGGGAAACTTTTTACGTCGCTTTGGTCTGGCCAAAGCTGACTCGGCCAATCACTCTATGCATGGCCGTTTTGGTTCACGGGGGAATTTGTGTCGCCCTAGGAATGTGGACCTTTGGTACAATCATGATCGTGGCTAATATTGCTTTCTTGCAGCCCGAACAGATTGCCCGGTGGGTAGGAAAACTGACGAGTCGGTCAAAGTAAGACCCTTCGCCAAACAAACACCCCATTAGAGCGGATTCGTATACACTTTTGCTTTCCCAGAGCCATTTCATGTCAACGACTCGACCTGCGCAGCCTTTTGATCTCGAAATCAAAGACGCTCAACTTATTTTCAATACCGCCTGGGAAGAGCTTGCGGAAGAGGTCGGCCTGCAGAACATGCGATTCCCCAAGGAGTTGATTCTGCTTGGCGGTGCCCCCGGTGCCGGTAAGGGAACGCACACTCGATTTGTGATGCAAGCTCGAGGCCTAACCTGCGATCCGATCGTTATTAGCGACTTGCTGACCTCGCCAGAAGCCGTTCGCATCAAGAATCAGGGCCACATGGTTGGCGATAAAGAGGTGGTCAAGATCCTCTTTAAGAAGCTCTTGGAACCTCAATTCCGCGATGGAGCCATTCTGGATGGTTTTCCGCGGACGCGAGTCCAGGTGGAATGCTTGAAGATGCTTGTCCACAACGTCAATCAGCTTCATAAAGAGTTCGCGGACACTGAGCACGCCATCCATTTTCGCCAGCCCACCATTCACGCGATGGTGCTTTTCGTAACAGAACGCACCAGCATCGAACGACAGTTAAAGCGAGGCCAATTAGCTTTAGTCCACAATAAGGCGGTGGAAGAGACCGGTGTGGGCAAGCCGATGTCCGTCCGCGACACGGATTTGAACCCGGAGATGGCTCGCCGTCGTTATCAGGTTTTTAAGGAGCAGACCTGGGACGCGCTCAAGTCGCTGAAAGAGATTTACCACTATCACTTCGTCAACGCCGAAGGGCCAATCGACGATGTGGAAGCTAACATTCTCAACGAATTACAATATCAGAGTTCACTCGAGTTGCACTCGCGGACTTTTGACCGCTTGCGGCCACTACCGCTAGCCGACGAAATCGTGCTTCATGCTCGACAAGAACTGGTCCGACGACTGGATAGCTACGAACTCGAACACACCGAATTGTTCGAGCAGGTTGTGCAGTTAATCCAAGCCAAATTCTTGCCGATCGTCCGACGGCACGCTTTGTCCGGCGAAGCCCACGTGAACACCGAAGATCCGTTATTCCACAATCCATTAGCTCTGATGATGCTGATCGACATTTTCTCCGAGCGTGGCTTCCACGCTGTGGTTGATAAACACATTCAGTCGATACCGCACCAGATAGATATGGTCACAGGCAGAATTGAACTTAAAGAAAAGGCGGTCTACCGAGTCTTGATTCACTTCAAGGGTTCGGAAATACGACGCGGCTAAACTATGAATACCAGTATCGAACTACCAATACTTGGGCAAGCCAAGGTTGCTGACCGTTTCCTCACCTCGTTACCAGGAACTACCGGCCGCATCGGTGTTCAGCCGTTGCCGATGTCGAAGCAAGAGGCACTCGATCGCGGATGGACCGAACTGGACGTTGTGATCGTCACGGGCGATGCCTACATCGATCACCCTAGCTTTGCGATGAGCATCCTCGGTCGAGTACTTGAAGCTGCGGGCTTTCGCGTCGGAATCATTTCGCAGCCTAACTGGCACTCCTGCGAAGACTGGAAGCGATTCGGTCGCCCGAAGCTATTCTTCGGAATCAGCGCGGGCAACATGGACTCGATGATCAATCACTACACGGCTAATCGCAAAGTCCGCAACGATGATGCGTACTCACCGGGAGGCAGGATCGGCTTACGTCCAGACCGCGCTACGCTCAGCTACTGCCAACGCGCTCGCGAAGCTTACAAAGGCGTTCCGGTTATCGCAGGTGGTGTCGAAGCTTCGCTCCGAAGACTGGCGCACTACGATTATTGGAGCGACAAAGTCCGCAAGAGCATCCTGCTCGACAGCAAGGCCGACTTAGTTGTCTTTGGCATGGGCGAAAATGCGATCGTCGAAATGGCACAGCGATTGCAAGCTGGCGAGACCGTCAAGGACTTGCGAAACATGCGCGGAGTAGCTTACGCGCTGGGCGCTTCCGAGAAGCCACCCGAAGACGCGATTACTTTGCCAAGCTATGAAGAAGTAGTCGCCGATAAGATGCAGTTTGCGTTGGCGACTCGTACGATTCACAACGAAACCAACCCGTACAACGCGCGTCGCTTGATTCAAATGCACGGCAATCAAGCGATCGTCGTTAATCCGCCGCAGTTACCCATTTCAGAACAAGCCATGGATCGCATCTATGGCTTGCCCTACACGCGGAAGGCTCACCCAAGCTACACCGAGCCCATTCCAGCTTTCACGATGATCAAAGACTCCGTAACGATCATGCGCGGTTGCTTCGGTGGCTGTACGTTCTGTTCGATCACCGCGCATCAGGGACGAGCTATCCAATCGCGAAGCCAGGAGAGCATCATTCGCGAAATTGAGAACATGGCGCAGGACAAGAACTTCAAGGGCACAGTCAGCGACATCGGTGGGCCCACAGCGAACATGTATCAAATGCGATGCACTCGGCCAGAAGTCGAAGCCAAGTGCCGTCGTCAATCGTGCGTCCATCCTACAATCTGCAAGCTGATGGGTGTCGATCACCAACCCGTCATCAACCTGATGCGAGCCGCTCGACAGGTTAAGGGCGTTAAGAAAGTCTTGGTAGCCAGCGGCGTGCGCATGGATTTGGCTCGCCGTAGCCCCGAGTACATTAAAGAGCTAACGAGATATCACATCGGCGGACACCTGAAGGTCGCGCCGGAACATGTGGATCCTGACGTACTCTTCAAGATGCGCAAGCCCGCTAACGACGACTTTGAATTCTTCACCGAAGTGTTCAAAGAAGAATCCCAAGCGGCGGGCAAGAAGCAGTATTTGATTCCGTACTTCATCGCCAGCCATCCAGCCAGCGACGTTGAAGCGATGATCAATCTAGCTGTCTTCCTAAAGCAAAACGGCTACAAGCCGGATCAGGTGCAGGACTTTATTCCAGCACCGTTAGACGTGGCAACGTGCATGTACTACACCGAACTAGATCCTTTCACGCTCAAGCCTGTCTACATCGCTAAGAAACTGCGCGATCGTCGGACTCAGCGAGCCCTGATGCAGTTCTTTAAGCCTGAGAATTATTTCGAAGTTCGAGATGCATTGCGTGAAGCTGGGCGTCAGGACTTGATCGGCGATGGTTGCGATGCGCTGATTCCATCGCTGCCTCCGCGTGAAGCACTCGAGCGACGTCGTCGCGAGGCGAACGCGGCCATGGATGGAACCTACGTCCACACGATTGATTACGCTGGAAATGTATGCCGCGCGCAAAGGATGGCCGCTGAACAAGG
>CAYWNG010000240.1:0-8896 GCA_964458685.1 uncultured Pirellulaceae bacterium | reverse complement strand
GGACACCCCTCGATCTCGCAGCAAAGCGATCATGCGAGAAACGTCAGCGTTGGTTCGGAACAAGACTCCGATGCTCGCTGAGCTTTTTCGGGAAAGGTCAGCGATTCGATCGGCGCTAAACTTCAAGAACTCAATTCGCTTCTCATCCGCAGTCAGCTCTTCTTGTTCAACCTTGGGACCGTTGACCAACTGCACAAACCCTGGCAAGTCTTTTCTCGCAGTTTCATGTTCTGGAAACAACTCGGACCATCGATGAGCCAATGCGTCGCAATCGGCGAAGTTACTGTGCTTGTCTAAGTGCCCAAAGACTCGATTGACGACCTCCATCACTTCAGGACTACTTCGGAAGCTGGTCTTTAATTCGCTCTTCTTTATTCCATCGATCGATCGCGTTACTGTATCGAAGATTTCGGCAACACCACCCCGCCATCCGTAGATCGCTTGCTTGGTATCGCCCACGCAAAAGAAAGACCGATCCGAAGTCGCTGGACCGCCAAGAGGTTGAGCGATTGGACGCAAGATCTCCCACTGCTCCAGCGATGTATCTTGAAACTCGTCCAGCAGCAAATGCTGAATACCGCAGTCCATCCGATACTCAAGCTGCGCAAGATTGGATGCACCAGAAGCAGTTAGCTTTCCGTCGTGCATCCACTTCGACAAAAAGTAGGAGACATCGGAGAAGGCCAGCGAGCGTTGTCGACGGATAAGATTGCCGTAAGTCTGGTCGTAAGCCTTCAGTACTTCGTAGCTTGCTAGAGTTTGGCCACGTCGAATTGGCAAAAGTTCGGCCGCCGCGCGATCGGCCAACACTTCTAAGGCAACAATCAAGTTACCAGGAAGTTCTTTGTTGTAGTACGTTGGAGTCTGCTCTTTGATCTTCTTATAGATTCCGTGTTGGACCAGATTCTCCCAGTCGCCGATGCTGGCGAACAAGCCTAACTTCTCGAACTCGGCGTCTGCCTTCTTGTGACCAATTTTCGTTTGCTCTAACGTCTTCAGCGCAGATTCGATCGCGCCTTCGCTCGGTGCCTTAGGAATGGGCAACTGGTCCCAAGCTTCTTCCGTTGTGCTGCGGTAGATGGAATAACCGTGAGCCACAGTAGTACGAATTTCATCAGAGACCTTGCGCGTCGATTCTCCCTTGGCCAGCATGCGCACCAGGTCGATCAGCGTCTTGCGATCATGGTTGTCCAAAAGTTCGGCGATCGCTTGAGATTGAGCCTGTGGTTCACTGACCGGATCCATGGCGGTCCAACCGGCTGGTAAGCCCATGTCGAGCGAAAATGTCTTGGCAACCTGCGCGAAAAAGCTATCGAGCGTGCTGACTCGCAATCGGTGAATACTGGCCGTAACGCGACGCAAAGTGGCTAAGCACGATGCCGCAGTCACTTCGACGTCGGGCAGGTGCTCGGCCATCTCGTCGCGCTTTCGCTGGTCGATACAACCAAGGGCCAGTCGCTGTAAGACTCGCTGCATAATTTCGCCCGCAGCCTTGCGAGTGAAGGTGGTCGCTAGAATCGGATCGACGTCTTGACCTGAGAGCAAAATGTGTAAGAGTCGATTGCTAAGCTGAAATGTTTTTCCAGTCCCTGCCGAAGCTCTAATGAGTAACGGCGGCAGCTTGATCGGCGCGCGAACTAAAGATGTGTTCAGCTTTTGCCGAGCCGCTTGTACGGCCGAATCAGGAACAAGCTGAGTGGCATACTCGGTCGTGCGACTGAGCTTTCGAACTGGCGGAGCAACTTGGACTCGCTGTACGTTCGTTTGACAGATTCTGGCGTAGTCATCGTATTCAACATTCGGCAGCTCATCCAACCAGAATTCGCCAGCCGCGACCTTACTTGCGACTTCGTTGGCAACCGCCATCGCTTCGGCGAGTTGCGTTTGATCAAAGTCGGCCACGTAAAAATCGATATCGCGCGCTTGCTTGGGCAGTCCGATGTATCCCAGAATCGGATTGCCTGTTACTCCAAGACTTCTTGCGATTGGAATGTACAGAGGCAGTTGAAGATCAACCCATTGATCTCGCGGATTCCAGTGAACGTTCTCTGGATGTTTCGCTTGCTCGCTAGTCTTGTAATCCCAGATCGCCCATTGATCTGTTTCAGGATGATAGTCGATCCGATCGATACGACCAATCAAAAACAGTTCTGAACCGTTGCCAATGCGAACGTTACTTTCGATCGATGAACCGGCTTCGGTGAATCGGATTTCCCAACCCTCAGCGGCTCGCTGGGCTTGCTTTATGGCAAATGCTTCAAGTCGTGATTGCGCCTGTTCGATTTGAATCAGGATATTGGCGGGTGGGTTGGGACCGAACTGCTCGACGGCTATCGCCTGCAATTCGGTAATGAGAAAATCGCTAATCTCTTCAGCGTCGGTGCTGCGAGAAGCGGGACTTTGTCCAAAGCGATCCAGCGCACCGTGAACCAGTACACCGAACTTCGGTGCATCCAACTCAACGTCGGCATCTTGATCATCACGCAACTTGAGTACGTGACGAAGATAGAAGCGGTAAGGGCATTTCAGATAGTCGCGGAAGGCCGTTACTGTAATGGTCGACGGCGGCTTGACTTCGACGGGACGAGGCACGATCAATCGACTTCCGCCGGTGACCGGTCGCCATCGACGCTGAACCTGCGGCAACACGTCGGCTCGATCTTCTTGAACCAGATGGAGGACTCGCGCGGGAAGTTGCTCAAGCGGACATGCAAGCAACAGACGACTGGGTACAAGCGGATCACCCGATTCATCGGTCTTGCCAACAACGATCTTGATTCGCTGTTTGGAGTGCAACATGACTTGAAGACTGTACATATCGCGAGCGTAGCGTCGCGAGTTGTCCATCATGCCCAATTGTCGTCGAAGTTGGTTGGGAAGGAACGCATCGGCACTGACGCTCTCTGGCACGACACCATCGTGCATTCCAGCTATGACCAAAGCCGGAGCGTCGTCTAGAGCCAGTTCCAACCAACCGAGCATCTCAACAGCGGTTTCGCTGGGTGGCTCGGCAACTAACTGGCCCGAAAGATTGCGAAGGAGCCAATCGATCAATTCGGTTACGGACATTTTGGGCTCAACGTCCGCTGGAATGTCGCGAAGAGCCACGATCGACGCGGACAGTTGTGATGCCGCTTCGTAGAGCCGAGACTGAAGTGGATCATCTAGGTTGCAATGAACCTTGTCGTAAGCCAGCGTCATGGCATTGAGCAACGGCTGCACCCATTGCGAAACTGGCAAGACGCGTCGATGGAGCTTACCGAGCCATCGATTGATGCCTGTCATCACGGCGTGATAACACTTCGCCCCAACAGCTTTCTCGTTCACAAAGCCGTCGATCAACTTCGGCATCGCCTCTTGGTAGTACTTATCCAACTGGCTCAGCCAATCGTCGGGAAGCTTAACCTTCTGAGCCCGCAGTAGGTTCTCGATAGCCGGATGACGAACCAGCGCGGCAAATGCTGCATACGATTGTTGATCAATGTATCGACCAATTAGCGCCAGCAGCGCGGCAGGTTCGCTGTGCGTCAACGGCTTGCCTGGACCAAAGCGTGTTGAGACACCGCAGAGGTCTAAATGATGCTGAAGCTCCGAGATCAACGAACTATCTGGAACTCCCAGTGTGACTTGTCGAGAATGGAATTGATCACCCAGCTCGGCCAGGCTAGCCGCGACTAGTTCAGCTTGATCGGCCGATGAGTTACCGACTAACAACGCATCTGGTTTGACATCGGCAGTGATACTTTGCCAAGCTTCGCTTTCTAAACATCCCCACGGATCAAAGTGATCGCTCAAGTTGGCCGGAGCTGCGATCCATATCTGAACTTGGTCAGCGATGGCTTCCAGAAAGCCTCGTTGAGCACGATTCAAATCCACGCAACCGACAACGATAATCTGCGATCGCGACTTGGCTTCGCGCCGATTGAGAGCCTCCAAGCGCGCGGTCTGAATATCCCAAAGGCCAAGTTGATGGAGCTGTCGCAGGTACTGCTGCTGCAGTCGCTCGAGCATCTTCCAACGATCCGCTTCGACGTGATTCTTGCCTAACGCATTAGCGACATCGGCAAAGGTAAGTCGATCGCTGGCAAGCTCCAGGTGAAGCTTTGAGAGCAACTTTCCAAGCTCCAGCCATTGCTGATAGGCATTGGGTTCGGGCGGATGAGGGACGATCAGCTTCAAGTCGGGTAACGGAGTATGCTTGAGGACAGACATCCATGCCAAGACTTGAACTAGATCGCTCGCGAAGGGCTTTTGAGCCGAATAGAGATGTTCCGGTAGCGTTCCGATGTTCTCGATGCGCGGAGGATGCAGCACAAGCTGTTTTTCTTGAGCCTTAAGGACCAGCAATTCGCTTAAGCGTCGCTTAGCTAACGCACTGGGAAGAACGATCAGAAGATTGCGAAGGTCCCAATGTGCATCTTTGGCGCGCCGTAGAAGGACATCTACAACGGCCGGGAGTACCGGAGCACTCCATCCAAGAAACAGCCGCCTACCCAGTTGCTGGGGGGCCAGTTGTTGGGGGGCAGACTTGCCTTGATCAATATGTTCCATTTGAAGCTCTTTCCTTAGACGCTCTTTCAGCCTGGCTTGCCAGCAGGGTGATTGTGTTTCCTTAGCCTCCGCACACCCAAATTATAACGGGCTGTCCGAAACTCCAACCGGGCAGGAAGTCGTTTGTCCCAAAATGCTGTTTAGAACTGCAGGCCCAGTCGGACCAAGGGAGTGAAGATTCCAACAACTGCGATCCGTCAAGTGTCGCCAAACCTTGCAAATCGCAGCGAAATCGGCAATTCCTGTATCCAACTGGCTCCACGCCTACAGCTAAAGCCGAACGGGGCACTTGTGTCCGGCTGCTACTAATATCTGCTTGAGTCGTGACACCTTTGGTCACTACCAGGGGAATTTTGAGAGATTGGGGGGCTGAGAGAACTTACCCCGACAGAAAGCGAAAAAACCCAGAGCACCGGAGTGCTCTGGGTTTTGGAAATCAATTCAAGTACTACGTCGTGAATTTCTACTGCACGGGAATTTCGGGCTGTCCCCATGCAGAATCGAAAAGTCACTAGTTCAATTGCGAACCCAGCAGATCCTCAAAGAATCGGTCGATATTGTTGGTCTTTCGTTTAGCCTTCTCTTCCGTGGATGGAAGCAGAGCTTGCAACCATTCTTCGTCGGTTGAGTCTTGGCTGCTAGACGAATTGGGGTTCCAAGCCAAGCCGTTGCTTTCAGCCAAAGCCTCTTCGCGAAGCTGAGCCAACATACGTTCAACGTCGCGGACAACTGCTGCTCCGACGGTGTCCACCATTTGTTGTGGTGTGACCATCATGGCGTAGAAAGACATGCCATCGCTGGCTTCACCTTCTCCTCCACCGCCAGCGGAACGAGCGTTCAGGTAGTTGACCACCAATAGTGCGTCGTTTGGCGAAACTCGCTCGTTTCCATCCGTATCCAAGTATGGAGGCGGCACCAAGCCAGTATTTGGCAGGAAGCGTTCTCTGGTTGGATCGTTCAAGTAATTGATGACCAACAAGGCATCGATCGGTGTGATCCGACCATCGTTGTTGACGTCCAGACTTTGAACTGGATTCTGCCACTTGCTGTTCAGAACGCGAATCGAAACTCTAGCCACGTTGGAAACCGTGCCTACATTGTCGCTGACAACGTAAGACAGCGTAACGTCTCCGGAGAATCCTGTACCAGGGGTATACTGGATAGAACCGTTCGAAAGTACCGTTGCCGTGCCGCTTGGCGTTGGTAGGACGACGATTTCCACGGTCGATGCATCAAGAGAACCATCGACATCGTTATCGTTAGCCAAAACTGGAATAACGATTGTTTCATCTTTATAGGTGAAGGTAACGTCTGGATTGGCCACAGGAGGATTGTTAACGATTACGGTAACAATCGCCTCGTTGGAAACTGCTCCCAACTCGTCTCGCACAACATAACCGAAGGTATCCGTGCCACGGAAGCCAGCCTCAGCCGCGTACTGAACCACACCTGTCTGATTGACAGTTACCGTACCGAAAATCGGTACTCGAGTAATCTGAATCGTACGGCTATCGATTGTAGAATCGATATCGGTATCGTTACCAAGAACCGCCAATAGACGAGTCTGACCAACTCCAATGGAGAAGCTGTCATCGACGGCAATCGGTGAATCGTTGACACCATTGACGCGAATGGTGACTACGGCAACGTTGCTAACGTTGTTAGCAGAGCCGGAATTATCGATGGCTGTATAGGTAAACGTATCCGTCATCGACTGACCTGTTGTCATTCGTTGAATGGCGGGGACATTACTTGGATCATAGGTGAACGAACCATCTGCATTGATAGTTACGACAGCATCCAAGTTACTGCGAAGCGTTCTCGCGACAGCCGAAATTGAATCCGTGCTACCATCGACGTCAAAATCATTGCCCAGCAATCCAACAGCCGCTACTGTCAAAACCGAATTTTCATCGGTGGTGTAGCTGTCATTGACAGCTACCGGAGCGTCGTTGGTTCCAGTGATGTTGATCGTCGCGGTGGCTGCAGTGGAAGTATTCTGATTCAACCCATCGCTTGCACCACGATCAACAGCACGAATAGTTAGTACAGCTATTCCAAATGCATTTTGAGCAGTAGTGAAGCTGAGCTCTCCTGAACTGGAGATGGCTGGCAGAATCGAGAACAGTTCAGGTCGGTCGACGCTAACTGTAAAGTCGATTATCTGACCTTGTTCATCCAAAGCTCGGACAGGCGAAGCAAGCAAGCCAGCCGCTGGTGCGATCTGCGTTGCCCAATTTGGCGCCAAGGTCAAACCGCTATCTTCCGCGACGGAAAAATTACTACCTGGAGTGAATACAGGAGCATCGTTCAAAGCTGTGACTGTGATCGTTGCCAGTTGTTCAGGCGAGTTCTTGATTGGCACGCCATTATCGAACGCTGTAACGCGAATCACCGAAGTTCCATTGGCATCTCGTGCAGACTGGTAGGTCAGCGTACCATCGCTTGCAACCGCAGGCTGGACCAAGAAAAGACTTGGATTATCGGCGACAACAGTGAAGGTAACGGTTTGAGTTGCACGTTCGTCAGCATCATTTAATGGTCCTGGCAAAATATTGGTTGCCCAATTGTTGATCGTAACCAAGCCAAAGTCTTCAATAGAGGTTTGGTTCGCACCGATCGTGAATTGTGGAGGATCGTTGACGGAAATAATGTTGACAACAATTGTCGCGGTACCGCTTCTTGCTGGATTGCCATTGTCTCTTAGTACGTAGACAAATGAATCGCTTCCCGACGCGTTCGACGGTGGCGTGTAAAGCAACGAAGTGATTCGATTGTTCGCATCGAACTGAGGTTCAACCGTACCACCACGCAAGCTCACTCGCTCAACTTGTTCCATGAAGACCGATTGAGACAGTTCATCGGAGGTTGGTCCACCAACTGCAAGCAACAGTACATCCGCTGACGAAATACTTAGATCTTGGTCTTCGTCTGCGCTAACCAAATAGCCTGGAGCCTGCGGGGAATCATTGATCGGATTCGCAATTACCGTGAAGGTTCTGGTTGTACTGATATTGGTATTTGGACTTGGTGCACCCAAACCAGAATCTTGCAACTGAACTCGTACAGCCAATGACTTCCCGTCAAGTGCTGCGTTGGCAGTATTCACATTGTCCGCCAGTTGGAACACAAGTGTTCCATCTACGGCAATGCGAGGTTGCACAGAAAACAGAGTTGGGTCGACTGCCGTTACCACAAATTGTAGAACTTGACCGTTCTCGTCATCGGCACCAACTGGTCCACGACGAACACCTGTAGCAAAGGAATTGACGCTAACCAGACCTTGATCCTCGTCGATAGTGATCGAGCCAGGTACTACAAATTCAGGAGCGTCGTTGATCGGATTGATAGTTATTGTAAACGTCTGCAATCCAGAAGCATTGACGTTAGGCGGAGTAGATGACCCACCGTCTTCCAGCCGAACTACAACTACCGCTGTGCCATTTTTGTTTGGTGCAGTTGCGAAGTTCAATCTGCCGGTGTTGCCTACCGTTGTCACTGTGGGTTGTTGCGAGAAGAGCTCTGGCGTGCTGACCGAAACAACCGTAAAAGTCAGCGACTGAGTCGCCTCGTCCGGTGCAGTTGCTGGCCCTGCGGCAACGCTACCAATCATGACTGCCTGATGTGATCCAACATCCTCGTTGACAACCACATTGCGGTTGGTAATCGAGAAGACAGGAGCGTCATTGACTGGCGTTGCTTGAATGGTGAAAGTTGTTTCCACGGAATTCTGATTAGGCGCAACGCCCGAACCGTTGTCGGTTAAAGTCACCCTGACTTCTAAGTTAGCATTCAACTCATTTACATCGGTCGCAGTCTGATATACCAATCGACCGTCAACACCTATAGTTGGCTGAACGCTGAACTTGGTCGGATCTATGGCCACTACTACCACTGTTACCGATTGACCAACTTCATCGACTGCGGTTGCTGGCCCTGGGAGAATTCCAGTGAGGAAGTCAACGGCTTGAACCAAGCCTTGATCTTCCCGGCTAGTTACCGTCGACCCAGACAACGTGAATTGCGGAGCATCATTTACAGGAGTTAGGTTGATGGTAAAGGTCTGATCAGTTGAGATATTGACGTTTCCATTGCCGGTACCCGCTCCGCTATCGCGCAAACGAACCACCACAATTGCTTGTCCATTCGCATCTGGCGCTGTTGCAAAAGTAAGTGTTCCAGTTGGTGAAAGCGTCGGAGCTGTCGTAAACAAACCTGGATTTGAGTTTGAAACAACCACGAAATTTAGCGTTTGTGGGACTTCATCAAAAGCGGTGCTTGGTCCTGGCAAAATCGACGTTGCAAAATTGGCTCGATTTACCAAACCAACATCTTCATTCAAAGT
>CAYWNG010000239.1:0-8897 GCA_964458685.1 uncultured Pirellulaceae bacterium | reverse complement strand
CTTCCCGACTTCAATTGACTGTCGCTAGCTCTTCCGTGCTTTGTGGAGCGGCAATAACTTCGTCTTCGATTCGTGCGAATCCGCCAGTCTCGGACTTGTCGGCCATCAACCAAAACAGGCCGGGCCGGATGAGGAATTCAGCAATCGTTGCGGTAATCAATCCGCCAAGAATCACCGTAGCCACTGGGAACAGAATCTCCTTGCCAGGTAAGTGACCACCGATAACCAATGGCACCAAGCCTAGGCCCGTGGTCAGTGCAGTCATGAGTACTGGAGCCAATCGATCTAGGCTGCCCTTAACGATAATCTCCTCGCTCAGCCGCCCTTCTTTCATTTGGTCCATGTAGATGGAGATAAGCAGCAGACCATTTCTAGCCGCGATGCCACCCAATGAAATGAAGCCCACCATCGCGGCGACCGAGAAAGTTTGCCCCGTCATGTGAAGTGCGATAATCCCACCAATGAACGCAGCAGGAACGGTTAGCAATAACTGAAAGACGATGCTCATCGATGAATAGGTCGAATAAAGCACAACGATGA
Source organism: uncultured Pirellulaceae bacterium (assembly GCA_964458685.1). Classification (GTDB taxonomy): domain Bacteria; phylum Planctomycetota; class Planctomycetia; order Pirellulales; family Pirellulaceae; genus Aureliella. Next base: position 8,357 of record CAYWNG010000239.1, on the reverse strand, counting down.
CAACAATCATGGCAAAGCCGCTCAGCCAAAGTATCCGCGTATTAGCCTGCTGCCCTGCTTGGAATTGCCCCGCATAGGTTACAAAGTAACCTTCGGGCAACTTAACGTTTGTCTCAATCCGTTGAGTGATTTCTGCGACGGCGCTTCCCACATCGCGTCCCATCGTATTGACGCGAATGACAATTCTACGTCTACCATCTTCACGATTAATCGTGTTGGGGCCAGCCGCTTCGTAAAGATGAGCGACGGCACTGAGCGGAATTTGTAGTCCGTTGGGCAGCGTTAGCGGTAAACGGTGGAGGTTGTCCAGATCTTTGCGCTGCGTCTCTTGAAGTCGCAAGAGGATATCAAACGTTCGCTGACCTTCAATTAGTTGCGAGACTTCGATTCCATGGATGGCTGTTTCAACAAAGTGATTGACGAAACGAGCGGTGATTCCGTAATGTGCCAGCATGTCGTGCTTAAGTTGCACGCGGTATTGTGATGTCAGTTGCTGTTGTTCGACGACTGGCGGAGCAATGCCGCTGGTGGATTCAATCGCCGACTTAATCTCTTGCGCCTTTTGTCGAAGCGTTTCGAGGTCGTCGCCATAGAGCTTGATAGCGATTTGAGCCGTAACACCTGAAAGCATATGACTAATCAAGTGTGCGATCGGCTGTTCAACTTCTGTTTCGACGCCAGGAACGTGTTCAACCGCTTCGTGCAATCGTTCGATCAACTGCTCGCGGCTCAAACCACTGTCTGGATTCAATGTCATTACGTATTCACTGATGTTGACGCCCATCACGTGTTCGTCTTGCTCGGCGCGTCCCGTCCGGCAAGTAAACCAAAGCAGTGGTGCTTTGGGATCTTGTTCTGACTTGACTAACTTTTCCAGATTGCGATCAGCGATGCGGCTGATCTCACGACTTGCATCTAGCGAGGTTCCAGGCGGTGCAAAGAGGTTGACTTGTGCGGCCCCTTCATCAAAAGGCGGTAAGAAATCGCGACCCATCGTATAGGCCAACACGCCGCCAAAGACGCAACCAACACCTAACAGCGTTAACCCTACAAGAAGCCCGTTGGGCTTCATGCTGAAGAGAATTACCGGCCTCATCACTTGCTTAAGCGCGCCAAGTACAATTCCGTCGCGTTGATGCGCGACCACGTTGGAATTAGGCAGCAGGTAGTAGGCAAGTGCGGGAGTAAACGTCAAAGATACAAGCATCGAAGCGCAGATCGAAACAATGTACGCTACACCCAGCGGTGTGAATAAGCGGCCTTCAATTCCTGTCAGAGCAAACAATGGTGCGAAGATGATTACGACGATAACGGTACTGACAATGATCGCGCTGCGTACCTCGACACTGGCAGTGTAGATCACTTGCAAGACAGGAAGCGGATTCTCTAGCTGGCGATTTTGACGAAGTCTACGAAAGATGTTTTCCACGTCGACAATGGCATCATCGACCAATTCACCAAGAGCAACAGCAAGACCGCCCAACGTCATGACATTGATGGATTGATCAAGCCACCAGAATACTAAGGCTGTCACCAAAACGGAAAGCGGAATCGCAGTCAGCGTGATGAAGGTTGTTCGAAAGTTCAGGAGGAATAGAAACAGTACCACTGCAACCAAGACGACTCCGTCGCGCAGAGCTTCGACAACGTTGCGAATACTGTGATCAATGAACTCGCGCTGTTGGTAAGTTGTCTTAAGCACGACATCGCTGGGCATCGACGCTTGCAGTTCTTGCAATGCAGCATCGATAGCTTCGGTAACCTGTCGAGTGTCGGCCTTGGGTTGCTTTTGAATGGTCAGGACCACTGCTGCGCGGCCATTGATCGAGGCGTCGCCGCGTTGAGACTGCGCTACCTCTTCGACTGTAGCCACATTTTCAAGTAGTAGAGATCGCTGCGAGTTGCCGCGGACGACCGTCTTGCGAATCTCGTCGGCATTGCTAAAACGTCCCAGTCCGCGAATGAGAAACTCTTTGCCATCCCGGCCCATGAATCCGCCAGTGACGTTTTCATTACTATCTCGTAACGCTTGTTCGATCTGCTCCAAGGTGACATCAAATTTCTGGAGCAGATTGTAGTCAACCAAGACATGGAACTGTTTGCGTTGGCCGCCCATGGTTATGACTTGGGAAACTCCTGGAATCTTGCGCAGGCGTTGGCGGACAACCCAATCAGCAAGTGTTCGCAATTCCATTGGCGTCGTTTTGTCATCGCTACTCCACATGCCTACCAAGGCAATTTGCCCAAGTAGAGATGCGATTGGACCCATCTGTGGTTTCACTTCGGGTGGCAATTGGTCTGCGACAATACTCATTCGCTCTTGGACGATTTGCCGAGCAATATGGACATCGGTTCCCCAATCAAATTCGATGTTGATGACCGAAAGTCCGATATCCGACGAACTGTAAACCGCGATGACTCCTGAAGCTCCGTTGATGGTGGATTCAAGAGGAGCGGTAACGCGTTGTTCAACCTCTTCGGGAGCTAATCCTTCACACTCTGTGACAATGACTACTCGCGGGCGTGAAAGGCTGGGCAATACATCAATGGGCAGTTTGTTTGCTAAGTAGGTGCCCAGAATCGTTACGGAAATCGCACTGCAAATGACCAGCATGCGATAGCGCAACGAGAGTTCAATGATCGAGTTTAACATGATTGATGTTCTTAGTGCTCGTGGTCGTGATGGTGTCCACCGCCACCAGAATTCATCTTCATTGCCAGGTACAATGCTTGAGCATTGTTCATGGCAATTCTCATGTTGGGGCTTAGTTGTCCATCATCGGCAAGCACCACAGCTCGATCATCTCGATACAGCATGCGAACCGGAATAGGCTCAAGCTCGATATCGGCCTTCACTGCTTCCACTTGATGAAGCACGGGTACAGTGCCAGAGCTCATCAAAGGCGAGTTACTAGAGTCGAGCTGTGCAAACTCTCTCTGACGTAACTTACTGAATAGGCTCACTTCGCTCGAATGAGAATGATCGTGTTCCGCAAATACGATGACGTTGGGTCCATCGACAACAACAGCGGATGCGGGAAGAATCAGTTGTTTTTTCCATTGCTCGACAGGCAATCTCAGGTGTAAGCGTTGGCCTGGACGAAACATCCATTGCTCGAAATTTCGATCGCGTTCGTTTTGGTTTCGCGTGACTCGATTTGGAATTCTTGCGAAGAAGTGGACCGTTTGAGCCGATTCTGAAACGTGATTGTCGACTCGCAATAGCTTGACGGTTCCCAATGCAGTTCCGTCACTGCTTTGAAGATCGCTTTGAGGTAGCTCCAGGGCAATCTCCCAATCGTTTTCGGCGATTCGGTTGAGGATTGGCAGGTCGGCTTCGAAGGCGGTCCCCATCACATACAGTTCAGCATGGTAGGCTACGTTGCAAAGAAGAGCACCACGTTCGACAGTCACGCCTGGATGGACATTTAAGTTCTCGACAGAGTAGCCTGTCGAGTTATTCAAGCCCGACTGTTCAATCACGAAACCAGGTGAGTAGACGGTGAGTGCCGTAGCTAGCTCGCGTTTAGAAACGATCCCATCAATTGTGCTCTTGGGAAGTCCTCGACCGAGTAGCTCTTGGGTCAGAACCGCTTGTTCCGCAAGTAGTTGCTTGAGTTCGTATTCTAACTCGCGCGACTTAATGCCCGACACCGCGCCGGTCTGGATCAGTGGACGTAAGCGATCGAGTTCTTGTCTGGCAACTTCTTGAGCAGTAAGCGCGGTTAGGAGTTTCGATTGAGCGTCCGTCAGGGCCTCGTCGGTCAACTGGATCTCAAACATCGTTTGATTGGCCTTCAGTGACTGGCCAGGCAAAACATCGACTCGACTAACAACTCCGGTCACAGGAGCGGAAACAGCCAAATCACTTTGTCCCGGTATCTCGACTACCTGAGCCGGTAGGAGAATCGACTTCCAATAGTCGCCCTGTTGGACTCGTCCAAGCTTGAGCTGTAGGTTCTCTGCAGCTTGTCGAGTTAAATCAAGGATTTCGCCTTCATGATGTGCATGCCCAGCAGGTTCTTCGGTCGCACTTTCCGCGGATTGTTGATTTTCGATGGGGAAGATTCGCGGATAGAAAAACAGTCCGGTACCAATGCCCGCAGCAAAAAGGATGGTCAGGACGGCGGAAGCACCGAGTACATGCGTTGCCGAATGCAGAAAAGGCCTCTGAGCCATAAATCGTTCTTTCTGGTTGCTAGAAATGGTCTGCTACAATGTCTGAGAATGGCACAGCACAGTCAAGACAGCTTTGCCTCGATTCAGTTGTTCACAGACAATTGGCCGCAAGGTTTAGCACTGCTCGGCGATCTGCAAATCGCTGTCCAATACCGCAAGTCAGGTGTACGGCATGAACGACTCGCTAAATGAGACAGTGAAATCCAAAATGGGCGAGCGCAATGATCGCCTCGCGCTGATCGTCTACTGGTCGCTTGCAACAGTGGCGGTTGGGTTAGGTGTGTCGATACCTGACGTTCAAGTGATACCCGCGCTAATTGATAACCGAGCGATCTCGCCCGCCCTGATTGGTTATTTAGGTGCCTTGATTGTTCAGATGCTTTTAACTGTTGCTTTCGCGGTATTCGTGGGCTGGTTAGCGTTGGCTCATCGTAGGGGCTGCGGGCCAACAACATGCTCTCCGCAGGCAGCGAAAAAGCACCTGTCAGTTCGCGATATCTTCTTTGCAATTGCGGTTTGCGCCGCCGTCATCACTGCGATGGATAATGCCTCGTGGGAGTTGCTTGGACTTCTCTTCTACTCCATCGCGTGGATGATGGTAATTCAGTGCATTGCATTCGGATCGAAAGTCGAGAGAGCCGGAGCAATTGTGTTGATCATCTGTCAAATTGCTTCTGGATTATCGAGTTTCACTTACGGATGGAGTTCAGGTACTAGTTCGATGAATGCCCGCGATGTCTTAAGCTATCTATTCTGTTTCAAGCCGATGATCTATCCTTGTTCTGTCTTCATGTGGTTAACAGAATTCCCATCACAAGAGTTGGTCAATGTCTGCACGATGTTCAGCGCCTTTGAATTGATGATCGGAGTTCTGCTGATTCGTCGAGGCGTAAAGCGATCCATGGCATTTGCTGCCTTGGTGCTGCTAGTATCCTTTGCGAGCCAGTTTAGGCTCTAGACTCGCAAGAAGATCTTATGCCTGAAGAGCACGGCTAGGAAAACAAGTTTGCCGATTAGTGTTCCGGCTAAGAGCACACTCGGACCATAGCTGCCGCTGATTCTTGCGACGCCAGCTAGGAAGAACTGAGACATGAACTTGAAGTCAATGAATCTTTGCGCAATGTAAATCGTAATAGCGTTGACTCCGATAATCACGAATACGGTAGCCCATACCTTGAAGCCGATGACATCGATCACAGCGTAAAAAGCTGCAAGCAAAATCAGACTCCATCCGGTTGTTACCAAAACAAACGAACTGGTCCACAAGTTCTTGATGATGGGAAACCAACCGTTCCAAAGGTAGCCAGCATAGACACAGGCAACACCCGCGCAAGCCAAATAGGCAACCTTCTGCCAGTTGCCAATCGTTGACCTGAGTACATGCGATGCGAGGATACCCGAGAGCACCGTGGCGATCGCTGGAAGAGTCGAGAGAATGCCTTCGTTATCTCCGTAGCCGTAGTATTGCGGCATGATCTTTCCAGGTAGCAGCTTCCGATCGAGCCATCCCGACAAGTTGCCTTCCATCGAAAGATCGCCCGCGATACCACCGGGAGCCGGAATGAAGCGAAGGATCGCCCAGTAGCCTATCAAGATCACGACTAGTCCGATCAACTGGCCACGCAACTGTGTGTTCAAGTAGATGAACGCGCCGATACCATAGCAAATGCCTATTCGCTGTAAAACACCCGCGTAGCGCAAGTCCTGAAACTCAAACTTCAAAAGACCATTGGCAACTAGTCCAAGCAAAATTAAAGCTGCGACTCGTCGAGCAATTCTGGCGTACGCGCTCGTTGGACTTTGGCGATACTTCTCCAGTGAGAAAGGTAACGAGCAGCCTACGAGAAATAGGAACAGCGGGAAGATTAGATCGTAGAAACGGAACCCAGCCCACTGCACATGCTCGAACTGCTCAGCCAATTTTGCTGCTCGGGTTGTTCCCATTAAGCCCAAGAGTGATCGGGCCACCGCATCAGCGCCGATAATCCAAAACATGTCGAAACCGCGAAGGGCATCGATTGCTAGAACTCGCTGAGTCGTTGTGCTTGTTGCCATCGCTTGTCGATTCATGATTCCAGGTAGCTCATTAGTTCACGCCAAGATGGTACCTCGAAAGCTCAAACCGGAATAGCCAGAACATGCCTTCTGAAGAGCTAACGGATGGCCACGACTACTTAACGACTTCGACAACAGCATGGAACTCTGATCGCCAGACAACTTTGAGCGAACCTTCGGCAATACACTGATCGAAGCCTTGGAAGAACTGTTGTTGAAGCTCGATATGACTGTTTGAAATATCAGGGGTCGGCGGTTGGCTTGTAAAAACTACGTATCGGATCTCATGCTTGCGAAATTCGGCAACTATCTGTTCGGGCGTTGATTGTTGTTGCGGATCGCGAAAGTACTTGGACTGAAAATAAGGCGTGGCAATCTCGACCGAGCTTGGTAAGTAGGCCAGTCGGTGTTCAAAGATACTGACCACTTTATCTTTTGCTGAAACGCGTTCATGAAGGAATAGGGAGAGTTCGGCGTAACTATCGTGGACTCCATCGCGGATGTAGTCGATCGGCGTTCGAACCTTGAGGACGCAGAGCCAGCTATCGAGGTAGTAGCCAACGTTGGTCCAAGGAAGGCTTACTAGACTCAACGCGATCAGCGAAACTCGCAAACGCTTTTGAATCGACTCACTGAGCTGGGCAAAGCCAACCGCAGCAGCGATGACTCCCGTGAGAAACACTGGAATCGCAAAGCGAGCTTGTTGCGAAGTAACCGTCCATACGCTCAGTAAAGCCAGTCCCTGTACTGACATTAAGACCGCGAGGTTGGCTGACATGGCGTTCTTTTTGTACGAGTTATAGATGGTCCACGCGGCAATACCAACTATTGCGAGCCATTGAAAACCAAACATCCCGTCATAAAGCTCGTTCGCAAAGGCGACAGAAATGGGAGACGCTAGTGCACCGATGAGTCCAGGAATACCAAAATTGCCAACCGCAATTTCGTGATGGTACTGGCTGGTTGTGAGAACCGAGGGATCGTTTGTAAAGAACGAAGCGTAATAAGGCGCCAGCGGATTTCCGCAGAGTATCCAGGGTCTCAAATAGAAAGGGATAGCGAAGATCAACGCACCTACGACTGCTAAGCCCATGGCTTTAGCAGAACGACGAGTGCGAGTGATGGTTAGTAAGGCAAGGACTGGAAGAAGGAGAAGACCAACCGAGGTGATCTTTGTCGCGATCGCTCCGCCGACAACAACTGCGGTGGCTATTGAGTTTGGGTGTTGCGGCTCTTCCGAAGTTGATGGCGAAGTTGATGGCGACGTTGATGGCGACGTTGATGGCGAAGTTGATGGTGTCACTAGTAGAAAACACAACGCCACAGCATCGGCCCAAATAAACGTCTCAACATAACAATTAGCGCTAATCATCAGCATGACTTGGCTAGTGCATATCGAAAATGTGAGCACCCAAGCGGCTTTAGGTTGGCAAAGACGTTTGAGCAATTCGTTCAACAAACAAATCCCATGCAGCCAGACAGCCCAGTTGATCAGCCTTGGCGTTACTAGAGACTCGATGGGATAGGTGAACCAACTTACGATCTCGCACAACGATGGAAGAGAGGAGTAAGGTAAGTCACTTTGTACGCTCAGGTTCCCCGAGTTCGACCATCGACGGGGGAGTTCGATGTGGTAAGTCAATTCGTCCAGGCCAGACGCATAGGTCAACGCAGGTCCGAGGGTGACCAAAATACCAAAGACAACCAGCGCTTTAGTTTTTGTCCAATGCGTAAGTGCATGTCGGCAGGCTTGAAAAAGTTCTGCATAAGATCGACGAAAGTCAACTGCTGAGATGAACAATGCGAACGTTGCCAGAAGTGCTGTTGGCCAAGGCTGGTCCAGTGCACCAAGACAAAGCCCGATTAAACCTAAGCAGTTCAGGCCTACGATTACTTGCAAGTGGAATGACGTGGACTTTCCACACAGTCGAGAGCCAACGCCTCTGGCTGCAGCTAGGGTGATGGAAAAGGCGAGTAAAGCCAATCCCAGAGACCACCAATTGTCAAGCTTTTGCATGTCCACGGATTAATCGATGGCTCTCAAAAAAGGGCGTTCAATCAACTGCCACTGCAACTTGGCGGCCACTTGGCCGCCGACTAACTCTGGCAATGATGTTGTGTCG
>CAYWNG010000238.1:6011-8929 GCA_964458685.1 uncultured Pirellulaceae bacterium | reverse complement strand
CTGGCTCTAAGGCATGGCGTAGTCCGGAATGCTGACTACTACCTTTCGATTTTTCCAGACCAAATCGCCATCATTCGATTGGCGTTAAGTCCATCGGATGCTTCTGAGTTCGGTGAACCCACGGGTTCTCACGAAGACTCCTTCGTCGATGCCGTTTCGCAGTTCTTTCCAATTCTTCCCTATCAGTTTGGTAAGTACCGGGTTACTAAGTTCATTGGGCAAGGCGGTATGGCTGCAGTCTTCGAGGCGCAGCTTGACAACCAAAAGGTCGCTCTCAAGATCCCATACTGTCAGTCTCGAAATCTGAGGAGACTTGTAGAGCGGTTTCAGAAAGAGATACGCCTGCTTTCTAAGCTCAAGCATCCCAATATCGTTCCAATGATTGAGCACGGCGAGATCGATGGGCTAAGCTATTTCACCATGCCCTTGATCGAAGGCGAAGGTCTTGATGAGAATTGCACTCTTGAGCGATTTGAAGCTCTTTCGCCCGTTCAGTCGGCAGCGTACATGCTACAAGCGACGCAAGCTATTGAATACTCCCACTCAGTTGGAATTTTGCATCGGGACATCAAGCCATCCAATATTCTTGTCGATCTTCGCGAACATGTGTGGGTAGTGGATTTCGGCCTAGCAACAGTTAGCGATACCAATCATCAAACACTTAGCGACGGTAAGTTGCTTGGAACACCAACTTGGATGTCCCCTGAACAAGCTTGCGGTAATCACTCGCAGGTTGACGAGCGATCGGATGTGTACTCGCTGGGAGCTACCCTATACACTTTACTTACCGGACGAACCCCATTTTCCGGTGCTACCACCGAAAAGCTACTTCACAACATCCAGTATCAGGAACTAACTCCACCGCGTCACTTGTGCCGGCGAGTGCCGAAGTCGTTACAGACAATCGTGATGACTTGTATGGAGAAAGACCCTAATCAGCGATATCGAACAGCCAGCGATCTCGCTGATGATCTGACCGCATTCCTACAAGACAGACCAATTCGGGCTCGGGAAAAGAGCTTACCAGTCAGAACCTATCGCTGGCTCCGTCTCTATCCGAAGCGAGCATTCGCTGCTGTAGGAGTACTGGCGACCCTAGTAGTCCTCTCAATTGCGATTCTTGTCCTTCAACATGTTGCCGACTTGCAGCGACAGATAGCCGTCGATGCAGAGCTAAGACGAGAGGCTGCGGTGAAGGCTGAATCGGAACAGAAGCAACTACGAATCATCGCTGATAAAGAATGGGCTAGAGCCGTTGATGCGGCGAACTATGCTCAGGCTCAACAGATGCGTTCCGCCTTCAGTCAGGCTGTATCCAGTCTCCAACTTCGGCAATACGAACTCCCAGCACAGTTATTTGAAGCCTCCAACCGCCAGAGCATCGATACGGAATGGTATCTGCGGCAGCTCACTTTAAAACCTCGTAAGGTTCGCGAGTTCTGTATGGGAGATTGGGGCCTGTATGATGTCGCAGTCAATGCTCAAAAGAGCTTAGTAGCCACGATCGGTCGAGAGGGGGACATTGGAGTATGGGACTTTCATGAAGGAAGCCTAATTAAGTTTTTCAATTACGCCGAACGTAACCCGAATTTGGGCGCTGCCTACAATCGATGGCGTTATCAGAACAACTTGATTGGTGATTTCGTCCCTAAGACTCAACCGAAGTTCTTTAGTTCATTAGCCTGGACGCAAAGCGGTGACCTACTGGTTGCTGGGCTCAATGGAGAATTAATTGAGTACAGTTTGGAAAGTGCATCGCCCAAAGTTGTCTTCTCATCTGCTGCCCCACTTCATTGGGTTCGTTCCAATAGCGATCAAAGCCAGTTCTTGACCATCGACGAGAATGGAGTAAGTACCGCACTAGGCACAAGCAGAGAAGTCCTCGCTCAGGTACCCCTGGAGATTCATCCCACTTGGATGGGATTCGCTGCTGGATTTAACGCTTGGATTGTTGCAAGCGACTCGGGGCAATTGATCTTCCTGGATGGTGGTCTGCGAGAAATTGGGAGACTATCGACCGGTTCAAGAATTCAAGACGTTGACTTCGTGTTCAAAGATTCTTGGCACATGTTGATTACCAGCGAAGGTAAGTCGCCACAACTCTATGTCGTTGATCAAACGGAATCGCTGATCACTGCCAAACTTACAAAGGAGTTTGTTCGCCAAGGCAACTTGCCTTCCCAAGTACTTGTTCAAACACATTTCGATCCTCGAACCAGTCAATTCATTGCTGTAGACGATAATGGACTCCTTACAACCTGGAATCTGGACAATGGGCGCTCGTCTTCGTTCAACAACTTGATTTGTAACAGGGATGTTCGCCGCCCGAGGTTGGACGATCTCCGCCAGTCTGACCTCCTGGAGCGACGTCCCAGATATTTTCTGCTTGAGGGTCACAAGGGGATAGTGTCTGTTGATTGCTCTGGAACGCTTCGTGAATTCGACTTTGCCGATCTGAGCCAACCGCCAAACTGGATGGAGCTTTCGATAAAGGTAGGCACGGATGCAAGAATTGCAGCGGACCCACGTGATCCAGATCGATTTTGGGCCCTGGATAAAGCAGGAGTACTGCGCTACGTTAGCTTGTCGGCAAACAAATTGCTCGCAGAATACATCGGAGCGCACTCTGGTGGATATACAGACTTGAAAGTTCGCTCGAACGGAGATGTGTATACCGCGGGTAATGATAAAGAGCTGCGAGTTTGGCATTACCAGGATGGCGTTATCAAGCCCAAAACTGCTTTACGCCATTCTACACCTCTCTTGAGCGTTGCGTTGTCGAAGAATGACGATCTAGTCGCCTCCGTGGATAGTGAAGCACAGGTCCTCTTGTTTGACCTCAAAACCGGAAAGATAACAAGCCGCTTCCCTGACAGAAGCTCCGATAGGAGCCTACCCGTCTATTCCGGAAGGCTGGC
>CAYWNG010000238.1:0-6001 GCA_964458685.1 uncultured Pirellulaceae bacterium | reverse complement strand
GGATGTGGCTGGCATTTAGTCCCTCGGGTAAATACATCACAGCGTTCGGCAGAGGGCAGAATTGCAATAGCATTGACATCGAACGACAAAGCTCATGTCCAACCTCGAGTATTAATATCGGCGGCGAGGGCGGGGCGTGCGTTGTTTTTAGCCCAACCGTCGAGCATCGATTTCTCACGTCCTCACACGGAGTTGCCGCGAATCAGATTGAGACAATTGAGTCAGTCGTTAGCTCCCAGTTACTTCCCGTCTCTCCGAGTATTCCCGCCGTAGACCTTAAGCTTACGGATGATGGACAACGCGTGGCCGCTTTGCTAAGAGATGGAAGGATACTCTTCTATTCCCCCGACCACTTTGTTCAACTTTCAGAACTGGTCTGCCCAATAACGAATCCAACTTCATTCGCGATTGGCTCTGGAGATTCTTCGCTAATCGTCGCAGCCAAGGATGGATCTGTGAGCTACTGCAGTCTTGCTATACATTCATTGAACTTGCAATACGAAAAAGCAATCGACTGTAAGGTTCAACTTGTTCGCGGATTCGAATCACTCGACTATCTACGAGGTAGCGATTTCACGGGACTTAGACCAATTCAGGATGAATTTGGGCATTTGACAGAGTTGTTCACGGCAGGTGGTGCATCGCCGAAAAGCCAACTGAGTCGACTTTACATCATGAACAAAGAAAACGGTGCTTGGCAAATCAAGCAATTGAGATTTGATGGGGATCAAGAGGGGCCATGCGAATGCGCTAGTCTTTACCGAACTCCTCAGGACGATTTGATTGCCATAATTCGTCAGGGGCAACCCTCAATTGGGGATTATGACGGCAGGCTTTTGATTGCTCATGAGTCTCCTGAAACGTGGAAAACAGAGGTTCTTCAGGAGGCCAGTAACGCTGGATTTTATCCTTACCCAGTGTTCGCTAGCGATGGTTCGCTGGAACGCGTACTGCATTTCGACCACGATCGGCTCAGACTGCTAGCGCACCACCGTGACATTGAATCCAAACAATGGAGGCAAGAGGCCATCAGGGGATTCTTCGGTTTTAAGAGTAGCGGTGTCCGAGATTCACTCGGAGTCACTCACCTGATCTCACGACATTTGCGGGGTTTTGATTCCTACCCACCACACGAGTACTTTCAAATCGGGCCTTCAATTCCAAAACGTTTTGAGAAAGCAAAAGGCGAGTACCTGTATGCGAATAAGAATGCAGATGTTTTCAGCTACGACGCTGAGTCGGGCGTCTTTTGGAGCAATTCACCGGACAAAGGATGGCAAGCTTTTGACCAAGTACCCTTCAAACACTTTCCTAGCCGCCCCACGTTAGATCAAAACAATCAAGTTTGGTTTGCAGCTTGCACGGGAAGCCACATTCTCGTCGGCACACGAGATATGAGCGACCTTGAGGCCAAAGCAAAAATGCCTTGGCGAGTCTTTCGCCTCAACCTTGATAGTCAATTCGGAAGATCCACTACCTGCGTTTGCAACATCAACAGAAATGGTGTTTTGGAGATTCTCATGTGCCAGTTTGGAAACGCCGCCAAGCTTGGAATCGTGGAGGTGAATGTAGCCGACCCATAGGTAGCCGAGCCATAGGTACTTCGCTGCTCATGAAGACTCCAGTACAGACGCTGAGCTACAAAGTGATCCGGATCATTCGCAGCCCATGGACGCGGAGCCTCGAAGACGGTGCGTTCCCAGGCAGAGCCCTGGGAACGAGTAAGGACGAGAATGACCAGACTGGGGAAAGAAACTGAAAGACTACTTGGTGGGCTTGGGGACGTGCTGGTCGATTAGGATGGGATTGCCATCGGGATCGACTAGAGTTAAAAACGCGGGACCATTAGTCGTCTCGTCGGCAGAGACTACGGGGTTGAGCCCACGTTTTTTGAGCTCTTGCTGGATCTCTCGCACGTCTTGGAATTTGTCCAAGGTCTTGCAATCGCGGTCCCAACCAGGATTGTAGGTCAACGAATTCTTGTCGAACATTCCTTGATACAAGCCGATCGTGCTGGTCTCGTTCTGCATGACGACGTAGTTGTGCTTCAGGTCTCCACCGCTCACTTTGAACCCAAGTTTCTCGTAAAATTCCTTCGAAGCGTTTACGTCCTTCACCGTCAAGCTAATGGAAAAGTTTCCTAGTTGCATCGCTTTATCCTTGTTAGTGTTGTCAATTGTTTCATTCAGTTTTGAACCGCTCACCGGGTAGACGACGAAGCAGCAGAGGAACAGAATCAGACTTGGAATGGTATATCGCATAAACAATCTCCTTGGAAAAACGGATGGCTAACTGGATCAAGAGTTCATCGAGGAATCATAGTAACCGGCTCTCACTTTACGTTCTTGACAAATCTTGCGATCGGCAAAGAAAATTTCCGCGTCACACCCGACTAGTTACGTACAGCGTGTCAACCGAGTCATCGACCACATTATGGCCGATCTGACTCGGGAAGTAAGCCTTGGCGAGCTAGCTCAATTGGCTGACTTATCGTCATTCCACTTCCATCGTGTCTTTCAAGCGATGGTCGGCGAGACCCCCAATGAATTCGTCAAACGTTTGCGGTTGGAGCGATCGCTGTACTTGATGAGCTTCGGAAAGCGAAAATCGTTGACCGATATCGCCCTCGATTGTGGCTTCTCTAGCTCGTCCGATTTCACCCGAAGCTTCAAACAACGATATGGGGTCGCGCCGAGCAAGTTTGATGTGGCAGCTTGGCGGAGCGAACATCATGAACGCATTGAATCGGCGGTCGCTGAGTCGCCATTTAAGCTGACAGAGAAACTACCGCGAACCAATCCTGATCAATTCCGTGTTCGAGTTCGTGAGATGCCTGCACGAACGGTGGCCTACATTCGGGTCTCGAACCCTTATCAAGGCGATGCCGTGGTGCAAGCCGCCAAACGCTTGTTGTCGTGGGCCGAGACCCAAGGCATTGCCGATCACCAATGGTACGGATACCAATTTGAAAGCCCACAAGTGACGGCCTTGGAGCTGTGTCACTACTGCGTAGCTGTAGAACTGAAGTCTGAAGAACTGAAGTCTAAATTCCAGGCCGAAGGCGAAGTCGGCATTTATCATTTTCCACCGATGTTAGTTGCCGAAGTTGTCATGAAAGGCGATATCGATCTGGAGATACGTCTGCTGCGATGGCTGTACGGAACATGGCTTCCTCGCAGCAAATACGTCCCAGCCGACCAGCCATGCTTTGAAGCCTGGTTGGGCCGCCCCTTCGCGCATGGCCTCGAGCATTTTGAATTAGCCATTCATTTACCAATAAAGTTGCCGCAACCGTAGTAACCGTAGGGTGTGTGCAGCGTGCGTAATTCGATTGAGTTCGTACCAAGCTTGAGTCGGCTTCAAATATCGCTTTGCATTAAGTTTGACCGCACGCGAAACACACCATGGCGAGAAGAGAAGACGTTGAATCGCCGAGTCAGACGTCGCACTATGGCGTGTTACGAGGTCGGACGAACGGCGAGCGAGGAATAAAGCTTCGACAAAAGACTCACGTAAGGCCAGATCAATTGGTGTTAGACCTCTGCACACGCCCTACGATGAACTGCATCGCCGATTCACCGTACGCGCAACACGCCGTGAGCACCATTTATAGTTCCAATTTTTCGATGACTTCTAGAAGCCTTTTGTCACCAGGAAAGGGACTTTCCAGTTTCGGCGGGACTTCTAGTCGTTGCCCAGCTACGGAACCTTCTTCAAACGATGCAATGATACTACCCGACCGTTCAGTTACCGGTGACCAAATCCCGCTTGGTGTAAGTTGGAATTTCGTTCTCATCAAGTATTCTTCGAATTTACTTCCTTTTCCGAGCCATTCGTCGTCTCCAAACTTGAATCCGAAAATGGAAGCAAGGATCGCACGTCGAAAGTCTTTCTCAGGTGAAGTTTGCGATTTAGATTCAGAAACCAGAGCGCCAACGACACCAAGGAATACATCGAGTTTCTCTTGGGAATGCTTGTCCTCAGAATTGGGGAACAAGAAAAAGTCACGATCCCATTGAACATAACTCACAACTCGTCGTCGAAACTCCATTGACCGTGATAGCTCAACTGCGAAGACGCGATACAACACATCCCTCTGCTTGTCAGAAAACGCATTGTAAACCCTGTTACGAGTGGTAAGCAGGAATTTCATCCCAACGTAGAACTCTGAATTTGAACAGGTAGTAAGCCAGGTTGCGAGTCCTTCAAAATCAGCCTCAGACAATGATTTGCTGACGTCCTTGTACTCACGAAGTACAACCTCTACATTCTCGTCTGGCTTCGATTCCACAAGCGTCTTGACAAGTAAACTAAACCGATCTGGAGTACCTTGTGCTTGCAGATGGCAACAGAAAACTAAGGCTAAACCAAACGCGAAGAACAGCCTAGTGCTCCGTCCTGTCGATAAATCAAACATCATTGCCGTTCCTAGTCTTCTGGTAACCTTCACACCGCATTTTCAATGCGAACAATCATAGTCATAAATCGCTGTATTATGCATGAAGCGATTCCTTGATTCAAATCTATCGCGATCACCATGCGCCCAAGGCGTATGGCCTCTTCGTAGGGTGTGTACAGCGTGCGTAATTCGTTTGGGTTTGCACCAAGCTTGAGTCCGCTTCAAATATCGCTTTGCATTAAGTTTGACCGCACGCGAAACACACCATGGCGGTAAGCAAGACGTTGAATCGAAAAGTCAGATGTCGCTCCATGGCGTGTTACGAGGTCGGACGAACGGTTGATCATGGTGCGAAGCTTCGGCCAAGAAAGTGTTTGGCGTGGAGCGAGCTGGTTTTAGACCTCTGCACACGTCCTACGTAGGGTGTGTGCAGCGTGCGTAATTCATTTGGGTTTGCACCAAGCTTGAGTCGGCTTCAAATATCGCTTTGCATTAAGTTTGACCGCACGCGAAACACACCATGGCGGTAAGCAAGGCGTTGAATCGAAAAGTCAGATGTCGCTCCATGGCGTGTTACGAGGTCGGACGATGGTTGATCATGGTGCGAAGCTTCGGCCAAGAAAGTGTTTGGCGTGGAGCGAGTTGGATTTAGACCTCTGCACACGCCCTACGTAGGGTGTGTGCAGCGTGCGTAATTCGTTTGAGTTCGCACAAAGCTTGAGTCGGCTTCAAATATCGCTTTGCATTAAGTTTGACCACACGCGCAACACACCATTGCGAGAAGAGAAGACGTTGAAGCGCAAAGTCAGACGTCGCACCATGGCGTGTTACCAGGTCGGACGAACGGCGAGCGAGGAATAAAGCTCCGGCGAAAGACTCACGTAAGGCTGGATGAATGGGTTTTAGACCTCTGCAAACGCCCTACGTTAGAACTTGTAGAGCAACATCAGCGAGTAGTTCAAATCGCTTGCCTTGGCAGTTCCGGAGGGGATGCTGTCGTAGCGATGCAGAGCGCCTAGCTTGAGCGATAGATTGCGCTCTTCGCTCAGCAGATATTCCCATGCTAGATCGGTAATGGTTCGGTAGTCTGCAAAGTCCGTCCAGTTGGGAAAATAGTCGAACTTGGCTACCAGTTTGTGACGGGCGTTGACCTGATGATCGTAAGTCGCACCGAATAGAGCTTCAGGTGTCCAGTTGTCGTTTGGACCGCCGAACTCGCGCGACGCTCCAGCCCCGAAACGCGTTGATAAGAGCAGGCCGTCGGCGTCGATCCAGTTGTAGCCCAAACCGCTGTTGAGGAAGAGTCGTGCGTTGAAGGCTTTTAACTCGTCGTACTCAAGACCTTGCTTGATGAAGTAGTTCCATTTCGAGGTCCCAATCTTGCGTTCGAAATCGCCGTAAAGCAGCACATTGTTTTGAGAAATCAATCCAGCCGTTTTGGTTCGGTTTTGCAGCAAACGAAGATCGAACAAATTGGCCTCGGTCTTTCGCTTGAATCTAGCTCCGGTTTGAACGGTGAGAGATTCAGTGTTACCCGTTGCTCCATTGATCCCGGCCTCGGCACTATTCTCCCATCCATCCAAAGGAATCCATGTCCACGGC
>CAYWNG010000237.1:0-8934 GCA_964458685.1 uncultured Pirellulaceae bacterium | reverse complement strand
CGGGTCACAATCTACAAGCTTCCATTGAAATAGATGGTTTTTCCAAGTTCGCGGATATCTTCTTCGATGGGATCATGATGGATTGGATGATGCAGTCTAAGATCCAAAGTGCCAGTACAGCTTGCAGCGAGACCATTGCCAAAGTCCAGTTGGCCGTGCGTCGTTGCGATGATCGCTTGGCATCGGTGCGTCGCGAACATCAAGAGCTGATGGAAGAGCGAGTGCGATTGATCGAAGCTACGGACCTAACGTCATAGACAAGGTGCGCGGGCGTTCCCGCCCGACGTCCCGTCCGCTTGCTGTCTTCCGTTTTTCAATCCCACCAGCGTGCCCGGTCGGGACTTTAGGCTTCTTGGTACAGCCCAGGAGCGCGAAAAGAACGAAGCTAAGGTATTTTCCTTCTTCACCGACTAGTACAAAACCTAACGAACTGCTGGGCAAGCCAGCAAGATTTAATTGGCTTATTCCTTCAGCCAACAGATCGTCAGCAGCACGTTAGCCTTTGTGTCACGATTGCTGAACTCCGGTTCCGGTACTCTGGGTTACGTTTGGCTAAGCCTGTATCGCCACTTCGTGGCTGGATACTGGGTTGGATGCTAGACTAGTATCATCCCGCACGAGCTTGAAACGAAAAAAGAGAAACTAGAAACTAGATCATGAGACCATGCGACAAATGTGGAGCTCCCGTCTCCAACTCGACGCGACTGTGCAGCGTTTGTGAGCGCATGGATGGTTCTAGCGAAGATACAAGTCCCCTCATGACCACGGATTGCACTAACAACCGCGAAGGATCTGAAACTGCCTACGTCTTATCCGTAATACTATTCAACGGTTTCGGATCATTGGTCATCAGTTCTGCGCTCGGCCTGTTGGCCTTCGCAATTTCTTGGCTTGCCTGCGGTCTTTCTATTTCGATGTCTGCAACCATAGGAGCCGTCATCGGATGTTGCGTATTCGCGCTCGTCCTATTTGCGGCGTTAACTCAAGGTGCCTAAAAGAGAAACCCTGATTACAATTGATGTCCGAAGTGCTAGAGGAGCGGGAAGACAACGCATTCACGGCCGCGGCAGTGGCCCTTCGATTTGAAGTCCGCGTCAACGCTTGTTAACACATTTCGATGATCTGCAATGTTGAACCTGGAAGAGATCAGCCTAATTGAGCCAGACGATGAATTGCCTCCCCGATATTGTCCGTTGGCAATCGTACGCAACGAACGGAGGATTGAAGCTCCGATTCCGCAGCCAACCGGCAACAAATCGGCTTACTCACGCTTTTCCTTGCTGCGGTAAGCACGCCATTGTGCATCACCATTTATCGGGGTATGCAACCGAGCCACATTGCGTTTGGCGTTGAGGTAATGATTGTCCCATGTTGGATTCTCAGCGTTTTCGGCCCGTCTGTTTTTTGGATCTTCCTTCGGGGCGGATGGCTGTGTCCCGATCACTTGATACGATTTGATCGTGAGTCTGGCATTCTATCGATTCGAGGCGGTTACTCCGAGTTTCACCGCGATGAAATCCTTGCGTTGCTATCCGTTACAGATCTTCGCAAAAAAGAAACGTCAAACTGAATTTCAGGTCGTGACTGTCTGTTCAACTTCAGCTTCCACATCTAAGCACTTTGTCGCCAACTGCCGCGAGCTCAATCCGAACGTTGCATTTGCGACCGTGATCCGAGAGATCGGAAGCTTCGCGGGAATACCGTGTTGGTTCGCCATCATTGACTCAGATGGCAAGACGTCAATAGATAGATTTGAAACTGCCACGGAATCGGAGGCGCCGAGCTGAGAGTCAGACACTTAATGATCGCTCACCGCCTCCAATGTCAATTAGCTCAAGTACGATTACACACCGCTTCAATCATTTTCTTGCCCCCATCTTCTTACCACCAATTCCTGTTTCTTTCAGCCAGCACCTGAACTTTCTTCCTTCGACCTCTTTGTTTCTTGGTGGTAATGGAATCGAAGCTATTGATCATTAGATTAATGTTTCGCCCTCCGGGCTTAGACTTTTAGCTCTCCTAACTCCGGTGGCTTACGCACACCGGCAAAGATATCTCGCCCTCCGGGCTGAAGACAAGTTCCACTGTGGTTGATTGCTTTTGTCTGTGAAACGCAGTCTTTCACTTACTGCATATTTTCAAAACTAGGGCTTCTTAGCGGAAGGCGGAAAAGGCTGAGTTGGATCCATCTTTTTGTAGTCCGCCTCGGTTGGTCCGCCGCCAAACTGTTGCCAGTAGAGCTCAGCGAATGGATTCAGCTTAGGCCCAACGGCTTGCTCATTAACAAACTTCGTGGAACACTCATACCACCAATCATCCATGGCTTTGCTTAGCTGCTTGGCAACTTCCGGATGATCAGTGATGACGTTTTTGCTTTGAGCGTAGTCGTTACTTAGATCAAACAATTGCCACTTGGGTTCTTTGCCACCATCGGGACTGACTAAAGACCAGCGAGAATTGCGGACCGAGCACATCTTGTACTTCGAAAGATTGGGATCTTCGCCTTTAGGCCATCGACCGACGTGCGTGAACAACGTCCGATCCGGCCACTCGCTGTTTGGATCGAGCAGCAACTTAGTCAAGCTGCGTCCTTCGACTTGCTTCTTCAGATTGCTGTCCAACTTAGCACCGACCAATTCCGCTATCGTCGGAAAGAAATCGATGTGAGCGGCCAGAGCTTTACAATCGCCGGGAGCAATCCAACCGGGCCACCGCCACATGGAACTGGATCGCGTGCCGCCGAGCCATGCAGTGCCTTTGGCACCACGCATTCCAGCGTTGAAAACTGTTTGTCCAGCCGCAGTTCCATTGTCATTCATGAAGATCACCAACGTATTCCGCTCGATATCCCACTCCGTCAACTTCGCAAGCAGCTTGGCAATGTTGGCGTCGATGTTGTGGATCATCCCGTAGAAATGAGCTAGAGGTTTACCGTCGACTTTGTCCTTGTAGATCTCTGCGTCTTCGGGTTTGGCGGTGTAGGGCGAATGTGGAGCGTTTGTCGGGATGTATGCGAAGAATGGTCGGTCCGATTTGCGTTGCTCGTCTATCCAGCGGATCGCTGAATCGTAAAACAGGTCAGTGCAAAACCCTTCCGTCTTTTCAAACTTGCCATTGTGCAAGATGGCTGGATCGAAATAGGTGTTCCCCGGAGCGTCGCCGCATGAACCGGGATACACTTGACCGATACCACCGCCGCCATGAATGAAGACTTCGTCAAAGCCTCGTCGTCCGGGTTGATAGTTGGCTTCATCCCCTAGGTGCCACTTACCGAAGATGCCCGTCGTGTAGCCCGATTGTTGGAGCACTTGAGCTAGCGTGATGGCACTAAGCGTCAGACGCTCGCGCTCGAGGATCGTGTGTGTTATTCCATTCTTGAATTCGTGCCGTCCAGTAAATAGAGCACTTCGAGTCGGCGCGCAAGTAGGGCTGACGTGAAAATCCGTAAACCGAAGACTCTCCGAATGCAGACGATCCAGCGTGGGAGTCTTTAGCAGCGGATTACCATGAGCTGAAACGTCGCCGTAACCCTGATCGTCAGTCAGCAAAAAAATGATGTTCGGCCGTGAGCCAGCAAGATCTTTCTCCGGCTTCCCTTCTCCGTCGACCGTTTGAGCACTCACGGCAATAACGGTCGACAAGCTAAACCAAACAACCAACGCGCATACTGCAAGCACACGATTTTTCATCGAAGCGACTCCTCTGATTGGATGAGTCGCCGATTATAGCAGCACCACGCGATGAAACCCACTACGGACGAAAGCCGTTACTGTCGAAAAACAATCTGCTCGCCGTCGCTGTCGATGATTACTCGGCCTCCTTCACCAAGGGAGCCCTTGAGCAGCTCGGTCGCCAGCGGATTTTGAATCTCACGTTGGATGACTCGCTTGAGTGGACGAGCTCCGAATGCTGGGTCATAGCCAACTCGGGCAACATGATCGATCGCTGCTGGGGTAAGTTCGAGCTCGACTTGGCGTTGCTCCAATTGCTTGCGCAAATGCTCCAATTGCAAACTAACGATCTGATGAATCTGACTTGCATTCAATGGATGGAAGACAATCGTTTCGTCAATTCGATTGAGGAACTCAGGCAGGAATCGCGTCTTCAGCGCATCGTGGACCGCGTCTTGAACCTCTTCTTGACTGGCGTTCTCACTGGTCAGTCGCTGAATGATCTGACTACCAATGTTACTGGTCATGACGATCACTGTATTGGTAAAGTCTACGGTGCGACCTTGGCCATCCGTTAGGCGACCATCGTCCAGGACTTGCAGGAGCACATTAAAGACATCAGGATGCGCCTTCTCCATTTCGTCGAGCAGAATGACGCTGTAAGGACGACGACGAACCGCTTCGGTCAACTTGCCACCTTCTTCATAGCCGACGTAGCCAGGAGGAGCGCCGATTAAGCGACTGACCGAATGGCGTTCCATGAATTCGCTCATATCGATGCGGACCATGGCTTGATCGTCGTCGAACATGACTTGCGCGAGCGCCTTGCAGAGTTCTGTCTTACCAACTCCGGTTGGTCCCAAGAAAAGGAACGAGCCGATGGGACGATTCGAATCCTGTAAGCCGCTTCGGCTGCGTCGAACTGCGTTGGAAACAGCGGCAACCGCATCCTCTTGCCCGATGACGCGTTGATGTAGCCGTTCTTCCATCACCAACAACTTCGCACGCTCGGTCTCCATCATGCGAGACACGGGAACGCCCGTCCAATGGCTGACTACGCTGGCGATTTCGTCCGCGGTGACTTCGGTGCGAAGCAGTTTGGGCTTGTCGGACTTTGCAGTGTCGCCACCCTTCTCTTCAGTCTTTTCAATCTGGGCAGCCAGAGTTGATCGTTGTTTATCCAATTGGAACAACTGTTGATAGTCGACTTCAGGAACAGGCAGACCTGCCCGTTGTTTCTCACGAATTGCTGTGTCGAGCTGTTGGAACTGAATATCCAGTCCGTCCAGTTGTTTGCGCATCGAATGTACGTCGCTCATCCCCAGCTTCTCAGCCTCCCACTGTTCGCGCAGGCTGGCAAGTTGTCTTTGAAGCGTTTGCATCTCCTCTTCGATCGGCTTGAGCTGTTCAATCATTGACGGATCAGCTTCTTCGGAGAGTTGACGCTGAGCCAGCTCGAGCTGTCGCAAGCGACGTTGCACCTGGTCGATTTCGGCGGGTACGCTTTCACGTTCCATAGCCAGACGACTGGCCGCTTCGTCGACTAGGTCGATGGCTTTGTCTGGTAAAAAGCGATCGCCGATGTATCGATTGGACAAGTTCGCAGCAGCGACCAACGCTGAATCGCGAATTTTGATTCCATGGTGAGCCTCATAGCGGCTCTTCAGACCACGGAGGATGGCGATCGTACTTTCAACGGTGGGCTCGCCAACGAAGACGGGCTGGAAGCGACGCTCCAAAGCAGCATCCTTCTCGATGTACTTACGGTACTCGTCCAGCGTTGTTGCTCCGATACAACGAAGACCGCCGCGAGCCAGTTCAGGCTTGAGCAGATTAGCTGCGTCGCTGCCACCCTCGGCTGCTCCAGCACCAACGACTGTGTGCAATTCGTCGATGAACAGAATCACTCGGCCTTCAGCGTCTTTGACTTCTCGTAAAACGGCCTTCAGTCTTTCTTCAAACTCGCCGCGATACTTCGTTCCAGCAACAAGGGCACCCATATCCAGTGCAATCACGCGTTTGTCCTTCAGACTTTGAGGCACATCGCCTTGGACGATTCGCAATGCCAAGCCTTCGACGATCGCAGTCTTTCCAACGCCGGGCTCACCGATCAGAACGGGATTGTTCTTGGTCCTTCGCGAGAGAACTTGGATTACACGACGAATCTCCTCGTCGCGACCGATGACTGGATCGATCTTGTTTTGTGAGGCTTGTTGAATCAGATCGATGCCGTACTTTTCCAACGCGTTGAATTTGCCTTCCGGATTCTGATCGGTAACGCGTGCACTACCGCGCAGAGTTTGCAGAGCTTTCAGAACGTCTGCGTCGTCAATACCATTGAGCTTGAGCAGGTCTTTAGCCTTGCCATCTGATCGCAATAGTCCCATGAACAAATGCTCGGTGCTAACGTATTCGTCCTTCATCGTATCAGCGGCTTTGGCTGCGGCTTCGAACGCATTGCGCAGCCCGACGCTCAACTGCGGTTCACGGCCGCCTTGAGCGCGTGGCAGTCGCTTGATTTCCGCATCGCTCAACGAAACCAGTTGGTCGGGCGAGCTACCGATCTTCTTGAGCAGTGGCACAACGATGCTATCGCGGTCGACGAGTAGAGCTTTCAGCAGATGCAGCGTGTCAATTTCGGGATTAGCCAGCTCCATCGCTGCACTTTGAGCTGCGGCGACGGCTTCCTGAGCCTTGACGGTTAGTTTGTCGAATCGAAATGCCATGAGGATTTACTCCTGAACGAGTCCATTGTCTGGGCGATGTATGTCTGGGAGATGTCTATCTGAGCTTTGTACATCTAGCTGATGGCTATGCTGCCAATCTGGCCGCAAGCAAGTCGTTCAAGCTGTATTGGAAATATGGTGCCAAACCGAGAAAATCTGGGGCAGCAATTCGAGTTTGCCTCAACAGGGTTCGGATAAGGAGCGCGCAAAGCACGCCTTTCGCGTGGCTCACCCAGCGTGAATAGACCCCGGCGAATAGCGAAAAGGACACGATGAAGGCTATTTGACCGTCAAAATCAGCATTTTTCGCACTGATGGGTGGCAAGCCTGGAAATATTTTCGGGGCCTTTGAATAGAACTGGTCCTAGCACTTACAATGAAATGTGGTGTTCCGTCGCTCATCGGGAACACCGACCCTTAAATGCTGAGGATTGGAGTGGAGCCACATCTAGTACTGTGTAATTCCTGTCAGAGTCGAATTCGCATTCGCAACCCAAATCTCATTGGCAAGCGAGTCGCTTGCCCGAAGTGCAAAGCTGAAGTTCTCATCACGCCGCCCGCGCCACCCAAGATTCATGTTGCGCGCCCGGATATGCCTCAAGTTGATTCGACCGCGATGACCAAAGATGGCTTCGGTGATGATGCGCTGGGACTACTCTCCAGCCAGAACGCCGATGGGGCAGTTGGCGGTGAGACTCCCTTTTCCAACTTCGACTTTTCCGACATCGATTCCGCACTCGCTCAGCAAAGTCAAGCCAACGCCGCACAGGCAACTCAAGCAGCTTACAGTTCTGAAGTTGAGGGACAGAACTCAGCCTCTACAGCGGGACAATGGATCGCGCCAGAACGTGCAGCACCAAGCGAGCAGTGGTCGAGTCGTTCGACCGCGCAGCGCAGGCAATACCTGATCATAGGATTCTTGGGTGCGTCAAGCTGTTTGATTGCGGTGCTCGGGTTTATTCTCTTTCTGCGTTGGTATCAAAGCGAACCGACCAAGATCGCAGATGCAAAAAAGCAAGAACAGCAGCAGAAGCCGAACGATCAACAAGCAGATCCGAATAATCAAGTCAGCGATGGAAGTGAAGGTAAGCCTAACGACAAGGCAAACGGCCAGGAATCGGTTGACGGTCAAGGGTCAAGCGATGCGACAGTCGCGCCGGCTGAAAACAACGGCAAGCCAACTGAGACTCGGATCGATATAGAATCCGAAGCAACGCCCACCAACAAACCGCCCCATGGAAGCGAGAAAGAAAAGTCGGACTCATCGACAGATCCCAAGTCAAACGGAATTGCTCCGACGAATGATGCTTCTGTTGGAGAAACTACCTCAGTCGACAAAACTCCCTCCATATTGAAAGCCGATGCACCGCCACAAGTTCAAGAGCTGCTCAAAATCATCGGCGACCCGTCGGACGTATCCCCTCCTACTCAAATACTTGTTCCGGAAAAACCCAAGGTTACCGACTTAGAGATTGAGACTGGAAATCGCGACTTGATGATGACACCGGTTGCGAATCTCGCAGAACTTGCAAGCCAGCGAACTCTTTGGGGAATGAACCTTCCCAATCGAAAACTCACTGACGTGTTGGCGGTGTGGAACAGTGTTGTTGGGTTACCCGTCGAGATCAATCCGATCTCGCTGGCTGCCGCAGATTTTGATTTCGATCAGAACTTCGACGTTGATATCAAGGAGACCACGGCGGCTGCGGGCATTGATCAGTTGGCCGCTGCGGTTGGATTAAAAGCTGAAGCTCGCGACAATCGATTCTGGCTTTTGTCAGCTCCCGTGCCTGACGAGCAGAAGCTGCCGCGATCGATCAAAATTGATGACCTTGTTTCCAGCCCCGAACATCAAAGTTGGTTAGCCGAAACGATTGAACAGATCTTTCCAGGAACGGCATCAACTTTGGAGTATGCTGGCGGCAAGCTTACTTGTAAGCCCGATGGCATGGATCATCTCACATGGTTCACCCTGGTGCGCATGTTGGAGAACTGGCGTCAACAACGCGGACTGCCAAGCGCGTTGCCTCAATATCGTAAAGAGAGTCTCCGTGTACCTTTTGTTCCTGCAGCCAAGGTCGCCGTATTCAATAGCACCTTAACCGACGTGAATTCGACTGCGCGACCGCTCGCTCAATTAGTCAATCTTCAGTGCTTTTCAACAGGCGTAACCTGCTGGGTGGACTGGGCAGCTCTGGAGTACTTGCCGGTGCGGCTTGCCGCCGGCGAAGCTAAATCAATCAGTCCGCAAACACAACGTATCAGTGTGACTCACAACCGAACGCTAAAGCAGTTTTTAAGCGAGCTTGACTTCGAGCTGGGTATGGTCACGATGGTGATCGATGAAAAAACGATCATGATCACGAGTCGATTTGCCTACCGTCGTATGCAGCAAGTGTTTGTCATTCCCAGCGGTGGTAAGACTATTGACGCTTTCTGGAGCCAATACTTTCGACCGCTGACACCGATCGACTCCGAAGGCATCAGCAACGTGGTCCTTCGCTCTTCACCTGATGGAGAATTCATCTTTGTGAAGT
>CAYWNG010000236.1:0-8972 GCA_964458685.1 uncultured Pirellulaceae bacterium | reverse complement strand
TGGCTGGAAGCGCCGAGGATCAGTCGCCATCGCTTGACCTGCTCAACATCAACGCTCATGCGAATACTCCCTCAGACAATTGAAAACACAGAATGAGCTGGGCCAAACCATTAGACATCCCCAAAATCGAAATCGTTCAGATCCTCAAGAGCTTGCTCTTCTTGAGCCGATAGCGGGCCGTCCAGCGATTCCTTGGCATCATCCGCATTGACTCCCCAAACCTCTGCGAGATTCTCCGAGATGCTGCGTTTCTCGTTCGGACTAAAATCGCCGAATGCTCGTCGCAGGAAGACAAGCGACCGCTTAAATTGGTCGTCATCCAACAAAGCCACATAGCCGTCGAGCGCTTCCCAAAGCACTTGCCTCGCAATCAAACCGTATCGATTGCGTTGAGCTAAGCCTTCGAACCAACCGGCTCCCAAATCAGCAGAAATCCCCGGCGATAGTCGACGTGAGACTTCGCGAACCAGCGATTCATTGGACATCCAGCCGCGTTCCAACAGCAAGGCACATGCAAAACCGGATAGAACGGGATTGCGATCATCGGCGTCGGATAGAGCTTGTAGTTTGCGATTCCAAAGCGATTCGTCGATCCGTTCATGGAACTCAAGTGAAACACGATTGATCTGATCGATCGATGTCAGCAGTTCTTTGGCAGCGGATGCATCGCAACTGGCCGCTTCATGCAAAGCCAAGCAGCCCTGAACAAACAACGCTTCAATCAGTGGCACAAGCGGCTGAGTATCGAAGCGACGCACATCACCGTATCGCACCACTTGCATCAGCTCAAACGCGGCCGAAGCTATCTGCTTGAGCGCGGAACTTTCGCTTGCCAAGTGTTGAAGCTTTTGTCGAGCCAACTCCATCGAAACCATCATATTGCACTGGCACGCATCGCCCACCAGCAGTGCAGCAGCGTCAATTGTCGGCGCGGCTTCGATCAACTGCTTGAAGCGATAGCCACAAGCCAACTCGACCGTCTCGCCTAACAATACTGATTCAACAAGCGTGATTTCGCTTTCGGGACTCCACTGGAGATTCCATCGCTCTGCCCAGGTCGCCGAGTCCTGGCGAACCGGAACATACTCGGCGAACTTGATGCCCAGCATTCGCAAGCGATGCAAAAAGCCCGACCGCTCAAGATCCAGAAACGCGCTCGCCTGAGTTTTTGCCTGGCGATTCTCTCGCAAGTCTAGGGCTAACTCCTGCTTGACAGCAGTGTGGTATTTATCCAGCTTTAGCCGCGAAATCTCGCGATCAAAATCCTCCTGAATCGATGTGCGGCTAACTCCCTTAGGAAGTTCGCCAATCGCCGTTCCTACATCCACGCGCATTAAGGCTTCAGCGATATTGCTTCGCTCGCCATGCCCCAACAGAGCGATCGCCGCATCATGAAGATCGTCCAACGTGGGATGATAACCATCCTTCAGCGCCGAAAGCGTCTGCGCCAATCGAACACCTTCGATCACTTCAGCGGTCGAACGATAGGTGCCCAGTTCACGATAGTTCCTAGCAACCGAACTTAGATACTGCATGGGCAATGCGTCTAGTTGATCGCTTTGCAAAGTCTCCCACAACAGTTCGAAGTAAGCCGGAGCATTGTTGCCTGCGCCGTAACCCGATTGCGACGATAGCCGGAAATAGGAGTAAGGCATCAACGTGAGCTTGCTCGCTCGACGACGCAGACTGGCGAACTCCTTATCGGTCATGGCCGGCTGAGAACCGTTGAGCACAGGAGCGTGATAGGCTCCAACTACCGCAACGATCTTTTCTGGTCGTACGCCTTTCTCCAAAGCCTTCTCAATCTGTCGCCGCATGAACGCTTCGCGAACGAGATTCTCTGCATGACGACGAACGGGATCGATGTCTAGCTCACGAAGGGATTCGCCGAGTTGATTGGCGGCAAGCCGATAAGCATCATCGTTAAGGTTGTGCTCAAATCGACGCTCCCAGTAAGCGTCATAATTCAGCTCGCCCGACTTCTCCGCCCAGCGATCGTAGATCGATACGTAAGGAGCCTCTTGTGAAGGAGTTTCCCCATTTTCAGAAGCTGCTTTGCTCTCTTCAGCTTCCTCGTCGTCATTGTCAGCGTCGCTATCGTTGTTCTTTGCAGCCGCTTCTTTACTCCGTTTTTCGTCAAGTTCGAACTCGATATCTTGCAGGGCCAGAAACGCATCCGAAGGCAAGTCGATAAACTCCAGCGGCTTGCGATTTTCATGAGCCCACAAGACCGCTTGGAACTCGGGGCTATAAACCGCCATGGGGTAGACCAAAGTGCGCACTGGTAGCGAGTCGGTGTATGCAAGAATCGCGACCGGAGGCTTGGTGCCTTTCTTGACAAGATGGCGAGTCAGTTCAGCCGCGTCGTGCAAGCCTTCGACCATCACCACGTCAGGTTGAATACGATCCAAGAATCGACGAAGGTGCCACGCACCACTGGGCGATAGATGCCGCACTCCGAAAACGTTGATCTGCCAAGGCGTGTTCATGAAACTTGATCCGAGCAAGCCGTGAACAGTGGTCGCCACTCGGCACCACGCTTTTTCAGGACATTGGAAAGGTATTCTTGCCAGACGATTTTGTCTTTCTCCTCATCCTTAATCACCGCACCTTGGATGGACGAGGCCAAGTCCTCCGCCGATACCTTGCCATCGCCAAAGTTGCCGGCAAGAGCCATACTACCGGCGAGCACAGAGATCGCTTCGGCAGTCGACAACACGCCCGAAGGTGACTTCAGCTTGTTCTTGCCGTCGAGCGTTTGGCCGGTGCGAAGCTCGCGGAAGATGGTCACTACCTTCTCAATCGCCTCGTCGGCTGGAACCGGTGCCTTGAGTTCGAGATTCTTGGAAAGCTCGTTCACTCGTCGGCGAACAATATCGACTTCCGTTTCTAGTGTTGCCGGAGAGGGTAGGACGACAATATTGAAACGTCGCTTAAGAGCGGCCGACATATCGTTCACGCCACGATCGCGAGTGTTAGCCGTGGCGATGATGGAAAAGCCCTTCTGAGCAGGGACTTCCATCTGTAGTTCTGGAATCGAGACACGCTTCTCGGACAGAAGTGAGATCATCGCATCTTGGACTTCTGAAGCACATCGAGTGATCTCTTCAAAGCGCGCGATCGTGCCACTTTCCATCGCTCGCATGATCGGACTGCGAATGAGAGAGGTGCTAGAAGGCCCCTGAGCGATCAACATGGCGTAGTTCCATGTGTAGCGAATCTGCTCTTCGGTTGTTCCGGCGGTGCCCTGGACGACCTTGGTCGAGTCGCGGTTGATTGCTGCCGCCAAGTGTTCCGACAACCAAGACTTGGCCGTTCCCGGTTCACCGATCAGCAGCAAGGAGCGGTCGGTAACCAAGGTCGAGATAGCGATTTCGACGAGTCGCTTGTGACCAACATACTTGGGCGTAATTGTTGTATTACCAACGGTACCACCGGTGACATAGGTCAAGACCGCGCGAGGCGACAACTGCCATCCAGGCGGACGTTCGTGTTTATCGGCCTGCGCTAGAACTGCAAGTTCATGAGCATACAGTTCTTCAGCCGGCGCACGAAGCACATTGCTATTTCCGCCTGGACTAGAGCTTGTGGTGGTTGAGGTTGACGCAGTATCGTCGGCTTTTTTCTTGGCCATGATTCTTTAGTTTCGGGGTCAATGAACAGTCAAATGGATTAATGCAGACAAGAGGCTAAGACTAGGTATTTTCAAACTTCACAAATCGAACTTCAAGCTTCAAACTTCCGTCTTCTCTCATTTCTTGGCTCGCTCACGAATCTCGGTGATGGCATCAATAAGTCTATCGCCTGCGCGATCGCCGAGCTTAGGATCGCCAGCCAAAGCTTCCAGGGCAGGAAGTGCGTCGGGACCAAGTCGCGCGGCCAAATAGCACCATGTGTACGACTCATAATTGTTCTTCTTCTTGAGCGTAGCCGTTAAGTTATCAATGATATAGTCGTTCGCCTTGGGATGGCCGATTGTGATCATCGCCGATGCAAACTCCCATTCGTTATTAGCAACCGATTTCGGGTTGGCTAGTTTCGAATCGAGATACTTGACCAAAGCAGGGTTCTTGGGCTGAACGAGTGCGAGGACGAGCTCCAAGTCATCAGCGGCAATTGCGTCTTTCAGCCATGCGATATCCAGCGGCTTCTGCGGCTCGTTGCTGATCCATCTCCAGTGATAGCCGAAATCATCCATTAGACCTTCGCGGACTGTCTCGTGCCTATCATATTCAGGCGAGTTCTTCTTCGCAGAGCGATTGATGTATGGCGAAAATGTCTTGTAAAAATCTTTCGGCGAGAGCGACTTGAGAGCTGCGTAGAAGACCGTACCAAAGCTGTCTATTGGAACTGTCTCTCGTTGCTGAATGATGAACTTAACGCTCGCGGCATCGCCTTCCGCCAAAGCGTCGACAGCCGACTCAACAATATCCAAGCCGCCAGGAGTTGACTTAATCTTCTCGAGGCTGGCTGTCGATTCAACGCAGTTTTGCAGGAACTTTCTCGCGTCCGCACTGACCTCATTGCGCATGATCTGGATAAGTTCAAGCACGCGTCCCACCTCTTCGCCTTGCTTCTTCTTGTCTTTGATGGACGGCACATCGGCGATCAATTTCTTGGCTCGTTCCAGGGCGACTTCGATCAGCTTGGTCGGCTTGCACTTGCGAACCGCGTATGAGACGATACCAAGATCCTTACCATCGATGGCCTTGACCAAAACTGCTAGCGCATCGGCATCGGGCAACTTGCAAAGAGAGTGGTAGGCCGCTTGACGAACATCCTTGGCTTTAGCTTTGGATTGTTCAATCAAGAACGACAGATCTTCGGGAGCATCGCCCAAACACTCGATCGCCGCCACCTTCACTTCGGCTGAACCTGCAGTTAGAGCCTCCTTCACGGTCTCGCGAGCGAACTCCGGGTCGATCTTATGCATCAGCCGCAGCCGCCGAGCATGACCGCCTTTCCCTTTGACATCGAAGGTGGACTTCAACTCACCCAAGATCGCCTTGCCATACGAGGGCAAGACCTTCTCGGTGATCATCTCAGCGATTTCACCATAGACATCATCGATAGCCTTGAAAGCGGGACGCACCAAACGCAAGTCAGCGAAAAGGCCCAGCTCAATCGCGCTGCGAATCTGCTCCAGTCGACCAGAACCCGTCGTCGTTAGTGCTTCGATCAGCGGCTTGAGCATACGAGCGCTGATCTGAGTGCGTTTCGCTTGAACTGCGGACGATTGAATACTCTCCAATTTTCCTTCAGCTCCCGTTGCACCTTGCGTAAACAAGATCGAGCAAACCAGCGAGCTGAGGTTCAATAGACTGGTCGCTGACGATTTGTCGGTCGAGTTGATCACCTCCTCGACACTCTCGGCGACCTTTGCGAACACCGGCGCTTTGGCCCCGGCCTTCTTGAGCGGCTCGACCAACTTCTTCAATCGGAAATCACCCGGAGCGACAACGCTGCCCGCAATCGCCAAACGCCGAGCCTCTGTGTAGACTTCGTTGAGAACTGCAATACTCATGATCTGATCCTAAAGTGTGAGACGAATGACTTCGGAGTCGGTGACGATACTTAGCGGCTTAACCTCCAACTGACATCGATCCAAGTCATGGCGGAAGCGCCCCACCAAGACTTGATCCTTAATCGCGTCGGCGGGAACCAGCCGCAAGAGCTCGACGCTGGAAGGCTCCTCCGACATGCCGCGATCGGTGAGCACAAGTCGATTGCCCGATTTGTCTTCGATCACAAACTTGTCGTTCACCAAACCGATGGTCTTGAACCGGAGCAGGCAGACCGGTTGCTTCTCCGAGAGTGGACCTTTGAGGTTGTTTTTCACCGTTTTTGTGAGAGCCGTAAAGTCTGCCGAAGCAAGGCTGCGGATCTTTTTGTAATCATCTGCCGTTGTTGGGCGAGGCAACATCTCGTCCCAGCGACATCGAGCGTTCAAGTCACCTGGATAGATGCACAGAATTGGGACCTGTGCGATCTGGAAGAAGCTGTCTTCAGACTTGATAAACTTCGCCGCTTTGTAGGGGCGATAAGTTTTTGTGGTGAGCACCTTTCCTGAAGTGAGTTCGACCCAAATTCCTGTGTCTACAAACTCGCGTCGAGCGATATCGTCGTGCGAGTTGAAGGCCAATTGAAGTAGCTCGGCCTTTTCCTGAGTGAGTCCTGCTTCGCGAAGTTCGCTCAACTGCCAAGCATGTCCTAGCCACGCAGCGATAGGAGATTCCGTTTCCGGCTTAAGCTCAGGATCAGCCAGTCGCTTTTCCAGGTACGCTCGCCCTTGTTTGACCAAGGCGTGCAGCCTTCCAAGCTGATCTAGAGCATCGCTGTACATCGCTTCGCGGACCGATGCGGGTATCTTGTCGTCGAATTTTCCCGAACTATCCGAGAAGTTCGAGGTGTAGGCCAGCAATGCACTTTGAGCGCCTGGGAGATAGGCATCGCCTAACTGCTTAGCTCGCGTTTCAATTGTGCTGGCGAGTTTTGCGTTCATATTGCCAATGCCGATACGAGCCAACTCGATCGTCAATTGCTCAAGCAAGGTGATGCCGTCCAGTTGCATCTTTATTTTCTTGGCTAAAGCCGCCTTGTTGACTTGCTTAGGTGCAGCTTGAACCTCTTTCTTCTTCTCGGCTCGCGCGACAACCTTTTCTCTTTTGCTTTGCAAGTCTTCGGGGACTGCAGCGACTTTGAATGCCGCAGCGTTCTGCACGTAGGCATACATCATGCCGACCGAGTGCTTGCAGGGGAACTGTCGACTAGGGCAGTTGCATCGAAAGGTTGGCGCGCCAGGTCGAATGAAATCGCACGAACATTGGTAGGGCGACTTACCACTACCTTGGCATTCACCGAACAGAATAGTCTTGTCGTCTGAGATGTTTAGCTTGAGGAACTTCTTCTTCAAAACCAAACTTCGACCATTCTTAGCTGCATCCGCATTGGGAGCTGCAGAATCGACGTAAGACTCATCAATAGAGATCACAACGACTACCTCCTCAACATTGGCAAGATTGTCCCGAGCGTAATTCGGCGACATTCTAGCAAGTCAAAAAATGAAAGTCGATCATAGGGCCAACAATTCCCGCTACCGGATTATTAAGGCCAGATGAAGCACCAAAAAGATATCTGCATTTGTTTCAGTCGATGGCGGAAACCCGACTTTTTAGTCCTAATTCCTCATCTGAAGACAATCATCAGGCTCGCGCTATAACGGTTCAAGTCGCGGGTGGCTCGGTTGGCACGTTTTGAGAGACGATCGCCGTAGGCCTCGGAGGGCGTGAACTAGTTTGACTTCAAAATGATTTCGCCATGGCCCCTGAGCTAGATGCCGTTAAGGTCGTCCGCAAGTCGATGGCAGTTGGTCAAAAATGAAGATAACCCACGTAGAGTCCTTGATTTCAACTGGAGATTTTGCCGCATCTAAATGCATCTAAACGATGCAAAACGTCTCCAGATCTTTGTGTCGCTTGGTTCCGGTGCTGACGCTCACCGGCATAGATAAGAAGCTCTCTGGGCTGTAACATAGACTTTGCAATCTCACTACATCAATTCCATTAGCTAACTCTGGAGTAACGCCCATGATTCGTTGTGTCCCATTCGCAATCATCTCGTTACTGTGTATCTGTGTTCAGCCGGATTGCTGCATCGGTTGTCCTCAAGAATTGTTTCAAGAAGAAATCAAAGCTGTGGATCTTGCGGAAGCCGAGAAGCAACTACAGAGGTTCTTGGATCGCGAAACGGCCTTTCCAAAGCGGTACGCGGTTGAGTCGATGATCGAATGTACCGCGAAAGGAAGAATGCCTTACAAGGTAAAGGCCCAGCAGTGGATCGTTGTCGACGAAGCCAAGGATCGATGGATAGCACAACACTCAGGTCAAATCGAACGAGGAATTGAGACTGAGCACTTTGAGGCTTGGGCATATTGGAAAAATAAGATGCTTTGGATGAAGCTAGATGATGGAGCTTTTGAGTTTCAATCCGATGACGAGGAATGGCATCGAGCCAACTTGAACAGGAATAGTCTGAGATTCTCAATAATTCATCCACGTTACTCAGCATACGATTTACCCATGTCGATGGGTACTTTCGAAACAACTTCCCTCCAGTTGCTTGGAGGCAAAGATTGTGTGGGGATAGGTCGCGAAGCAAAACTGCCTGGCTCCTACTGGGCAAATAAGAAAACGAAAGGACTCAACCGAGTTACCGGAGTGTTTTTTGATGCGAAGGGAGATCTGGCGAAGGTCAAATGTCTGCCTAGCGTCAAGGGCGACTTTGATGGAGAGAAAGTTCTTCAGTTGATCCAAGAAGCTTCATTTAGCTTCGATGCTGATCTAACTTGGAAGCAACACGACAAGAATACGCGCGTGCTTGATCGTATGGCCCTGGATTACTCGACGGACAGAGACAGCTATGAGCTCGTCATCACATCGCGTTGGCTTCTCGGCGACGAGGTGAAGGAACAGTTTTTCACAGACCCGCGCGAAGAGGACGCTCCAAATCTTCAAATTCTGGAGTTCCAACGCTGATCGTTAACTCTAATCGATAACGCTATTTGTTAGAAATCGCAGTATTCATCATAAGCATCGCGAAGGATTGTGATATCGACGGCCTTGCCAGTCCAGCGTTGAAAATCATACAGCTCGGCAGCAACGGCTATGTCGGCTTGACTTAGCTGAGCGAATCGAAGTGCCGCCAACGACTCTGGCAATCGCATATCGCTTGGGGTGAGTAGCTGAACATTCAACAAGGCAATTTGATTGGCCCAAACTTCGGGAAGCTGCTTTTGAGTGACAATTGCTAACCGCGATACAAGGGGTTCCATACCTTCGCTACTCGATTGCAGACTAAAGCCTAGCGTTTCATGGATAGGCTTGGTAAATGACGGGCTGTCTGCGATGATGGCACGGTCTGCAATCTGCCCTCGGATTACATCGGGTAGATGAAGATCCTCGGTCAACAGCGAT
>CAYWNG010000235.1:0-9049 GCA_964458685.1 uncultured Pirellulaceae bacterium | reverse complement strand
CAGCTTGATTCTCTTGCTCTATTGCTAACAGTTATGTACCCTTATACGATAAAAACCTGATAGTTTCTAACCTTCGAGCGCTCCCTCAAGAAAGACGGGTTTTCGTAGAAGCGGTGAACGATCAAAATGCGATAGTCATAGTTTCTATCTCGCTGTCTGGTGTCTAACCAAGAAACGTCGACTCGCTGAATCTTATTGGTGTTGAGAGCTTCTCAGCAACTTCTGTGGCATCGATGGCCCAGCGTGGGCTGATCTCGACGTGAACACCAGGATCGATCGACGACCCTGCGGCTTCGATCCAACGGCGATGCTGATCAAGAATCGCTTGTTGCGTGTGCGCTGGAGTGTCGACGGCAGCACCGTTGGCGTTCTTCACCGGCGCGAAGACGTCTTGAGCGGCATCTTCGACGACAATGGCTCGTTCGGCAATCGGCAGCAGGTCAAAGACGAAGCGTTCGAACTTGATCGCGTTAGGATCTTGGGGTTCGATGTTTTGTCCTTGGCTATCGATGTACGAAACCTTCTTATGAGCTCGATGGAAGGGAAGTCCATGAGCACTCTCGACGACCGACTTCAAGAAGCTGCGATCAAAGACGTGAATCGCGATGTTACCAGCCCAAAGTCGCAACGAACCATCAGCGTTTTGCAGCTTCGCAACGTCGGTTGGTAGATCGCTGTATTCGATGATCTGCACACGCCCATCGATCGACACTACGTTACCAACCTTTTCTTCGGCGAATCGCTTTTGTACGACCTGCGTCGTCATTTGGCTGCCCGCAAGAAGGTGGTAGCCGATCAAGTCGGGCTGGCAAACTTGTGCTAATGGATTGTCGATCTGAGCATAATAGAAGTATTCGATACCACGCTCGGCCGCTTGTTGCAGAATGCCAGACTTTTGCAATGCGGCAACTAACCCACCGTGACCATCGGGGCTAAGTGCGATCGATGACTTGCTGGCCAGCAAGACCTTGCCCGTCGAAGCATCAACGGCTGGCATCATCCCTTGGCAAAACACTTGAAGCTGATCTGCGGCCAGTCCGCATCGTTGCTCAGACTCAAAGTACTCGCGAGTCGGTGCGTCGGTTGCAGGACTGGTCATGACATAGACGGGAATTTCGACTCCGTAGCGACGCGACATTCCAAGGACTCGATCACAGTGCATCTGAAACAGCGTGCGTCCGCTAATGGGCCCGATCGGATACAAGCCTTTGGGCAGATCAAAGCCCAGTCGTGTTCCTTGCCCTCCCGCAACTAAGATGAAGCCAACCTTGCCTTCACGAAGCGCTCGCTCACCAGCTTCGAAAGCCTGTTGACGCGTGATCGATGGACTACGATCGCTCAATGCAAACGCCGGTGGTGGCTCGGCGCGACGCGCGAGAGCGTGCCAGTCGATGACCTCATCTTCACTGCCGACAAGTCGCGATAACTGCTGCCAATCGATCGACTCCAATTCGCTGTGCAGCGAGGCCCTTTCAGCGGGACTCAGTTGGCTCTCAAACTGCAATAGGTGCGACTGTTGGTAGCGACTGAGTTGTTCAATCAGTGTCGGAGATGGGCTAGACATTGGCTTGAGCTTTAAAGGAGTCGGTTGGGCTTTGAAAGAGTTGGCCTGA
Organism: uncultured Pirellulaceae bacterium; assembly: GCA_964458685.1. GTDB lineage: Bacteria > Planctomycetota > Planctomycetia > Pirellulales > Pirellulaceae > Aureliella. The sequence goes on along the minus strand of CAYWNG010000235.1, from coordinate 7,436 downwards.
GCTTGAAAGAGCAGAGTTCAGCAACGGCGAAGCTTCTGTGCAAGTAACTTTAGCTCACTTTCGACCGGTTGAGCAACTTCAGTTGTTAGCCGGGAAGCTATTTCGTTGAGCAGAATCAGCATATGCGGTACAAACGCAACGGCTTGACCTGGCTTAGGGGCCTCCGGAACAAGACTTTTTGAAATGGCGTCGACCAGCGAAGCGACATTATTCGGCACGCTACAACGCACCATGGGCAGGTGCTTGGAAACGGCGAGCGTCGATGATTGCTTCAGATCACAACTGTCTAAGTCACTGTTTAAGTTACTGTTCAAGTCACACTTGTTCCAGGCAACCAACAAACGCACTTTGTTAGGACGTTGATCGCAAAGCTGGATAATCTGTTCATGCTGGCTTGTCCAACCGATCGTCGCATCGATAACCAGAACGACCAAGTCAGCTTGTGTGATCTGCTCACGAGCTCGCCGTACGCCTTCGCGCTCAATCTGTTCGTCGGTGTCGCGAATGCCCGCTGTGTCGGTTAGCGTCACCGGCCAACCATCGATCATCGTAGTGCTTTCGATCCAGTCTCGGGTTGTCCCAGCTTCGTGATGTACGATGGCTATCGATTGACCGGATAGCGCATTGATGAGGCTGCTTTTGCCTACGTTGGGTGGCCCCGCCAAAACTACTCGCCATGGCTCGATAAGGTGCATTCCTAAGTCGTTCCAGCGAAGCAGTGAATTCAAGTGAGCGCGAGCTTCAGCCCACGCAGCCTGTTCGATGAGCGAAATAAGCCGAAGTAGGCTTTCGTGGAGTGCCCCAGAGGCTTGGTCCAGTAAGACTCCCGCCGCTCGCTCAGATAACGTCTGAATCAACGCTTCGCGACAATGACGCTCGATCGATGTTGATAGACTGTCTGTGCCTTGTTCGCCGAGTTGCTTCTGCTCAGCAATCGCCAACTCACTCGCATCTACAATCTTGCATCCCGCTTGCTCAAGCGACTGTAGGATTGCGTTACTAACGGCAACACCACCGTGGCAGTGGATCTCGACCTTGTTCTCATCGACGCGGCAAACGACGACATGTTCAAAGTCGTTGAGCACAGGCCACTTGAGAAAGCGAATTCGACCGAGGGTCCAAAAGCTCTCGGCTTCGTTACACTGCAAAATTGATGCGATAGCCCGATAGGCTTGGTAGCCTTGAACTGAAATCGTAGCAATCGCGCTAGGCAGGGGAGCTGTCAAACGACAAGCGAGCAGATCGGACATCACTTTTTCTTCGCGCTCAATTCTTCTAAGCGCTGCTTGGCTTGTTCCACAATGGGTGCGACCTGCGGATCAGCCGCGTACAATTCGACGATCGACTCCCAAATCAACTTAGCGGTTGAGATTTGAGCTCGACCATAGGCTTCTTCGGCTTGTTCCATCTTCTTGGTCAGCAAAGTTTGTAACGTGCTCGTTTCTCCGGACTCACGAATTCTTGCGATAGCCTCGCCAGCCAGATAGACGATGGGCTTGGATTCCTCTTGGTCGGCAAACAGAGTCTGAATGGCGCGGTATTTGTCTAAAGCACTCGAGAGATCTCCGAAGCGTTCAAACCCGCGAGCTTCTGAAAACTGAGTTTGAGCAGGAGACCAACCTTCTTTCCTACCGCGTTTTTCGTCGCGATCCAGCCGTCTTTCAGCTTCGCGAGCGTCGACCCAAAGTGATTTGTCCTGCGCCCATTCGGCGTATTGGCCTTCAGGAAATCGTTCTAACATCTGCTTCAGATAGACATCGCGAGCTTGATTCCAGTCGACCCAATTTTCGCTTTTCAAGTAGGACTCGGCTTGACTGTAAAGTTTGGCTTCACTGGGTGGCAGCATAAACCAAACGACTCCAATGATCGCGAGGACCAAGCCAGCGACAAGCAGCCAAGTGCTTTCGAGGAATGAACCTTCGCGAGGGGCCTTTTCTTTTTTTTGCTTGATGCCCAAAACCTTTTCGGCTTCGCGACGATCCACGTTCATTTGCAGCGGGCTGAATCCAGCCGTCGCATGTTGTAGCACGCCAACACCTTCGCTTTGCCGTCGCTCGGCCTCGCGAAGAGCCAAAAGACAAGCTGCGACGCTAAACGGTCGTCGCATCGGATCCTTGGAGAGCAGTTGTTCGACGATCGCGCTCAGCCAAACAGGACAGTCCATCGCGAACGAGGCTACATTGGGTGCCGGCGTTTGTCGAATCTGGTAGGTCAATGTCGAAGGATCTGTCGCGGAGAAGGGCGGGGTGCCTGTGAGCATCGTAAACATCAGCGCGCCGACGGAATATAGGTCGCTCTTCTCGCTGGGCATTTGCCCTTCCAACAACTCGGGGGCCGTCATTTGCATCTGCTCGATGGTCATCGGCGAATTGAGCATTGCTGAAATCTCTTCGCGACGCCAGTCGGCGATCTTGATGAGACCTTCGGGAGTGACCAGAATCTTGCTGGGCTGCAGACGACCATGTGCCCATGCGAACTGCTGAGCGTGATGCAAGGCTTCGCACAATTGCTTACCGTACTCGAGCGTTGTTTCCCAGGTCAGTCGCCCGCGTCGTTGCAACGTTTGGTTCAACGATTCACCATCGACCAGTTCGTAAGCTAAGAAGGCGTTACGCGTATCAAAGCCTCCTCCGTAACAGCGAACAATGCCGACATGACGGAGTGCTTTGAGTTGTTCGAGCTGTTCGGCGAACGCTTGTCGACTTTCGGGAGTCATTCCAAGCGGGATCGGAAAGACGCGAATGGCCGCCAATTTTCGCTGCTCAACATGCACTCCACGAAACATCTGCCCCGCTTTCGTAGGCGGCGAGAGTGGCGATTCAAGTGCAAAGGGACCGATGCGAGATTTGGCCATTGACGGCTCGGTTGCCAAAAAAGCGAGGTGAGTCTGGGAAGTGAGACTGCCTAGTTTAAACACTCCTCATTGAAAACAGAACTGGCTGCGGCAGGTGCGGAGCCTAGGTTGGACCAGAAACTGCGTTCGTACTAAATGCTGGAGGGGTCAACTCCCATAAAGCCTGCGCGAATTCCATACGACCGAAGTATGCCGGTAGCATGGTTAATGGCCACGATCATCAGAATGAAGGGTAGAAACGGAACGCAAATACCAATGAAAAAGCCAACAATATAAAGCACAGCTTTCGAGCTTTCGAACATCTTAACGCACAATACAATGTACGAAACCAAGCTAACGAATCCCGCGATCGCCGGAATCAGTCTCGCGACCGCCAAAACAATCAGGAGCCATATTGGCGGTCTTTCACTTGGGCCGATGACCCCAACGAGAATAAACGCAGCAGCAATCATCAAAACAAAGCTTGAAATGTAGATCAACAGGCTCCACGATAGTCGCCCCTGCCAACTCGCGATGCTCACCAGCCATTCACGATTCCCGCCATACTCCGCGCTGCTCGCCTGCTGCAATGCAGTTGATGGAGTCTGATAAGGGGAGTTGTAGCTAGTAGGTGCGTAAGCTGGTGACGGTGGCGGAGCGTAGCTTGTGGGCTGATATGGGGCCGGAGGATATGAAGTGGGTTGGTAGCTTGGCGGTGCTCCGTACAAATCTACCGGTGGATACGAGGGATAGTTTGAGCCCGTAGTCGGTACGTCTAGTCCATCAAAAATGCCCGACTTTGGTTGACTGCTTGGACTATCGAACAGCGATGAAGCAGGTTGATCGAAGATTGACGGCTTGGGAGATGAGGGGCTAACTTCTCTTCCCGGTATCTGTAACAACTGCTGACAATGCGGACAGGCAACAGTCTTTCCAACAGCCGTGGCAGGTACTTCCATGGCGCCTTGACAACTGCCACAGATCACCTGCAAGCTTGATGTTGGAGTTGGACTAGAAGCAGAGGCAGTGGTGGGGGCATTGGGCTGGCTAGGCTTAGATTGACTGGGCTTAGATTGACTAGGCTTAAGCTGCGTTGCTGGCGGAGCACTTGCAGGCTTGACGCTCTTCTCAATCTTGGCTGTGCTTTCGGAGTCGGCTTGTCGAAGCTTAATTGGAAAGACCTCGCCGCAGGAGTGACACTTGCCCTTGCGTCCTTCCATCTCGGGCTTGCCGTCAAAGAGCTGATCGCACTTGGGGCAGGAAAAGACTAGCGCAGTGACCTCGGACGCCGCGACGGAGGTTTCTCCAATGACAAAGATGTGTTTACACTGTTTGCATTGCCCCTTGGTTCCCTTCAATTCCGGCTTGCACCGCAATGGGTACTGACACTTAGGGCACGTCACACGTATCAAACCATCATCCGATGGCTTCTCGCTTGCTGATCCAGCGGTCGATGTCGAGGAGTCCGCCCCGATAGAACCATTCACCTTGGGAATGGTACTAACGGACCCGCAAGAAGGACACTGACAATCCTTACCCTCGGTACCCTCAGGCACTCGAAGCATCTTGTTGCAGTTGTTACAGGTGAATTCGATGGGCATGGGCGAGTAGAATTGTTGACGATGAGGTGGTCCTGGACGGCTCGTCCTGGACGGCTCACCGAGGATAATCCAAGTATCACGATTATCCAATTCATTGCACGCCCTGAAAGCATGACTGGCAAGAAATATTCGTAGAGCCATTTCGACGAAGGCTCAGGAATCTCTGTTTCGGATAGAACGAAACGGCCCGCTTGCCATAACTTCTCACTGTTGAAAGCTGTAATCGCTTACTTTTGCAACGGAAGCTCCAGGCCAAGTTGATCTTGATTGGCTGTAAACCCGTTTCCGTCAACATCGACGAAGATTGGGTTTGCGACGGCTACGGGAGGATCTTTACTGTGCTCGGGACCAGCAACGACTCCCAGTGTCTCACCCTCACCGATCGTGGCTACGATAAGGTGCGAATCCCCTGCAAGAGTCAGAGGAATTTGTTGATCGAAGACGAGGCTTCCTGCTTCGAAGTACTTGGGATGTGTGGCTGGTTTGAAGTTGTACTCGGGCAATGGTTGGCCGTTGACAAACACTTGCACGCGATTGACCTTGACCCAATTTGCACACTGCACTCGGATATGTAGCGTTACTTTTCCGTCGCTCGTTGAAAGAGTCTCTCCAAGCTCAGCAGTTTGCGGACCGCTGGCAGATTGGCATCGACCAACGACTTCCAAGTACGGTCCATTGGTCATCAACACTTTGCCTTTTTCGCATGCGTGGACCAACTCGAGCGTGTCCTGCTGCGATGGTTCATCGCTGGTGGACCGAATGTAATTACGTAGCCAACCGGATCCATGGAAGTTCCAGTGCGCGTCTGTATTCACTACTCCAGTAATTCGATAGCCTAGATTCAGCATCTGCAACCAATGGAAGATTGGATTGCTGCGATCTTTTTCGCGAGCGGGTAACGAAGTCGGACGCTCAAAGATCATTTGAGGCGGATGGACTTCGATCACATCCGTAAACCCAAACATCTTTTCAAATCCTCCATCGGCTTTTCCGTCTAGGTCACGATCGCCGATGATTTGAACCAAATTTGGGTGGTTCATCTGGACCAGCTTATCACTGCCTTTGTCCCACATTGCCAAGCGTTCGATCTGCACGACCGGATCTAGATCGGTCACTGGACCACCGTTATCCTGTGTGCGAGGATATCGAATCAGCGGAAATGCATTTTGGTGGTTGACTGGCAAAAGTGATCCTGTCAGTTCCATCCCGGTGCAGGTCGCCATGCGGTTGGTAGCTTCGAGTGCTTGAAGGTGCTCGTCGTAGGAATCAATACGGTTATGCTCGGTGCAAGGAGCGAACTCGATATGCTCGCTCAACAAGTTCAGTACTCGCCCACGTTGATTCGATGTGTTGTCGCCCGATGGGCTGCTGTGACTATGAAAGTCAGCACTGATCCAGCCGGGTGTTTTGACGCTACGAACGAGTTTGGCTTGAAGCAACGTAGTCGTACCGGCGGCGATATCGATTCGTTGAGTAACCGCATCGTACTCAAGGCCATGACTAACGATAACTTCATAGGCTCCAGGCAACAGCTCGCACTCGAAGATTCCGTTGGGCGTGTATTGCAAGTTGCCGACGCCAAAGATCGCGCTATTGGGACCAAAATTCGGATTGGGCAAATCATTCAGGCCTCGAAATTCGCATTTGCAAGCGATCGGTAATCCACTTTCATCGGTGATCTGACTTTTGACGTAACCGGGCAAGGGCAAGGCAATTTCTAACTGCGAAGTGGTTGTCGAGTCGATCTGCTGCTTAAGAGTTTTGCGCCCCTGTGCCGAGATCGAGAGATCAAACTTGCCTGGAGGAATCGAAGATGCGAGTTGGTTGGCTCTTGCCTTTGCTAACGACTTTCCATCGCTGGTTAGTAGCTCAATCGTACAGTCCTGGACTGGGCCTTTGTCGTCGCGAATGGCGATGGAAAGTGGTTTCCAAGAAGGCGTTTGATTCGTGAGTTCGGCTGCCTTTTGTCGAACGGCAAACGTATCGCCAGCCGGAAAGATCCATCGCTGAATTTGAAGCGATTGACCCGCTGCCAGCTTTTGAGCCGCAGGCTTTGGATTTTCCTTTTTGTCGGCAGTTGATTTCTCGCTGGATGGTTCGTTACTTGAGGGAGCGATTGAGACCGAAGGGATGTAACGCAGGATTCGTTTGTCTTGCGAGTACTTCCAGCTTGTGTCCGCCAATACGATTCCATAAGCTTGACCCCAGTAGAGATCTTGAGCCCAGAACAACCGCAGGTCTTGATCCACGCCTGTAGTGCACTCGCCATCAGCTCGAATGTGATCTTGAGGATCGATCACGATCTCTTTGTCGCTGGAGTTTGTGTAGATGGTTGTCACGCTGATAGCGCTTTGGCCATCCTTCAGCTCATAAAGGACTTCAAGATCGGGCTGACCACTGATCGGCTGGCTGCGATAGCGTAGCCGAGCGATTTCCTTCGAGCCACTGGACTCAGTGAAATCGATGGGGCCGGTTAGAATTCGATTTGGAGCACAGGGATAAAAAGCACTCAGTTGATCGTTACTGTTGGCTCGAGAGGTCAAGTCGATAAGCATGCCGCCTACATTCTTAACCGTCATATTCGCGTTTCGCAGACGGTCTGCTTTACCGAAGATAGCTACGATCTGATCGTTTCGCATGCAGATATCTCCCGGCAATCCGTCCGTCTCTTTGCCCGCCGGAATGAGCTGATCAAAGTTCTCGGGAGTTAAGGTGATTACTTCGCCAGCGCGAAGATTATTTAGACATCCAATCGCCAAGATTGCAACAACAAATGAGAAGCAGCGCATGGTTCAAGCCTCGGTGGGAAACTCGGAATCGATTTCGGGGAGGGGAAGGGCGAGAGTTTCTGGCATCGTATCAGAGCTAGCTGCGGATTGAATCACAGCTCCGCTGTTTCCGCTGCAATTGATAAAAACTTAACGAAATCAAAGGACGAAGCGTTAGAGCGTTAGCGAGGGACGCTTGGAATTGGCCGGAAAACGCAGAAAAAGTCGGTCCCT
>CAYWNG010000234.1:0-9084 GCA_964458685.1 uncultured Pirellulaceae bacterium | reverse complement strand
TGAAACGTTGACTAATTCGCGGGAGGTTCGCAAATGTGAGTCCCTTGAACCGTGCGGCGAGGGTGAGTAATTCGCCCTCCCCGGAATTCTCGCATTACTCGATTTCCGACCCTCCCGCGAATTGGTTTGTTCTGCTTGAGAATCCTAAGAGCGCGGGAGGGTCCAAGTGATCCGAATTCCACTACCAAAACCAAATCAGCTCCAACTCACGACCTCGCACGCATTGAACGAGTGTAATGTGCCGTTCTCGGTGCGCAAGAGTAGTTGACCGTCTTGAGCTACACCTTCGCAGAGGCCGCTCAAAATCTGTTGTCCGGAAGCTCGCAGCGTATTCACCGAGACTATTCTGCCACTTAGAAAGCACCGCTGATGCCAGTCTTCAAACCAACATTCAGGCTGATCCTTCCATCGATTGACGTGCTTAGCAAGTTGCACGACTAGCTCATGCAAAACCTCTTCGCGTTTGATAGTGCGAGCCGTAGCTTGACTTAAACAGGTCGCGCGCGACTGAACTTCACTCGGTGCGCGTGGCCAATCCATGGATACATTTAGTCCGATGCCAATTGCAAATAGAGTTCGTTCAGTGCTTAGCGCTCTTTCACTACTGAAGGACTCGATCAAAATCCCTCCGAGTTTTTTTCCTTTGAGATAAAGATCATTGGGCCACTTCAATTGCACATTCAGCTCGGGGCAAACTGTATCCACAGCAGCAGCCGCGCTGACGCCGGCGAGCAAAGCTAGTTGGCTCCACGAGCTGCGATCGGAGGGAAGTTGCTCTGAAGTAATTACCAAAGTCAGCATGAGGCAACCATCGGGCGACCACCAAACATGGCCTCCCCGTCCGCGCCCCTGAGTCTGCCGATCGGCAACGAGAAGCGCTGGAAATAGCAGCTCTGGCTGCTCGGTCCCCATCCGTCGCGCAACAGAATTAGTGGAATCAATTTCAGCGAAATGTTGGCAAGACTTCAGCCATCCCTGCAAGAGGAGATCTTCGAAAACTAATTCGTACGTGCCGCTCATTCGCCGCTTTTCTTGACCATGGGGGAAATCTGTGAATTTCGGGGTAAGATATGCGCCTACTGACTTTTTTGCCAGAGCCTAATTCCCTAAGCAAGGCTTCACAAGATGGAACTTTTCAATATCGCACTGTCCGCCCCCGTCCTTCCAGCAACGGTATTGCTTTGCATCATGCTCTGCTGGGCAGGGATGGTGATCCTGGGAGCGATCGACTTTCACCATATGATTCACTTGCCTGACCACCCAGGCATCGACGTACCAGACGCCCCTATTCCAGCCGACCCCGGAACAGCAATTCCAGATGCTGTTTCGCCCGATTCTCTTGCCCATGATGGAGCATTGGGAGGCGGAGTTCACAGCGCGGTTAGCGCAGGAAAGGTCGGATTTAGCTTGTTGGCCCTGCGATGGCTCAATCTAAGCGGGGTTCCCGTAATTATCTGGCTATGTCTTTTTTCGGTGATCTGGTGGACCCTATCCGCCCTGCTCTGGTCGTTGGTCGATTCGAACTTTTTCTCTGAACCCGGCCTATTTTGGGCTTCAATATTGGTAATTCGCAACTTGATTCTAGGCGGTCTAGCAACCAAAGTAGTTACTCAACCTATTCGAACCAATTTCAATTTTACAACACAAAGCACCGTTCCGCAGAATTTGATCGGAAAGGAATGCGTGATCAGTTCCACTGAGGCCACGCCTGAGTTCGGCTTAGTCAAATTCCCAACCGGCGGCGCTCCACTTTTGTTAAACGTTCGAACAGACGGAGTTCACCTTCCACGAGGCACTCCAGTATGGATAACGCACTACGACGCAACGAGACGCGTTTACATAGTTTCACCCACGACAACCAAGACACTTCCCTAATCACAACGAGATAGAGCTGTCATGAACGACCTGATCTTTACGGGTTTCATCTCTGGGACACTGCAAACTGTTATAGCCGGTGTGGCTGCATTCCTAATCCTAGCTTTTGGAGCAGCAATTTTCCTAAGCCGATTCTATCGCAAGGTTGGTCCCGATGAGGCGATTGTGCGAACCGGAATTGGCCCCATGAAGATTGTCACGGCAGGCGGTTTGCCGGTCGTTCCCATCGTTCACTCCGTCGAAACGATGGACCTGACTTTGAAGAGTTTTGAAATTGCCAGAGAAGGCTCGGAAGGCTTGATATGTAAAGACAATATTCGAGCCGACATTCGCGTAGCATTTTTCATTCGCATTAATAATCAAGAGTCCGAGATGCGTGAAGTCGCTGAATCGATTGGCTGCCGTCGAGCGAGCCAGGTCGAGACTCTCCGCGAATTGTTCGACTCGAAATTCTCCGAAGCTCTAAAAACAGTCGGTAAGCAATTCGAATTCGTTGAGCTTTACGATAAACGCGAACAGTTCAAGGAACAAATCCTTCGCGTGATCGGTACTGACCTCAACGGATACAAGCTGGACGATGCAGCGATCGACTACCTTGAGCAAACTCGACTGGAACTTCTGAATCCGAACAACATTCTGGATGCCGAAGGTATCAAGAAGATTACAGAATTAACTTCGCAGGAAAAGATTCGCGAGAACTTCTTTACTCGCGAGCGTGAAAAGACACTCAAGAAGCAAGACGTCGAAGCTGCCGAAGCCATTATGGAGCTCGAAAAGCAACGCGTTGAAGCGACCGAAAAGCAGAAGCGTGAAATCGCTGAAATCGAAGCTCGCGAAAAAGCGGCTGCCGCAAAGGTTCGCGAAGAGAAGCGCTTGGAATCGGAGCGAGCCCGAATTGCGACGGACGAAGAACTGGGCGTCGCCGAAGAGAACAAGAATCGTCAGATTCTGGTTGCACAACGCAATAAAGAACGCACCGACGGTGTCGAACTGGAACGCGTGCAACGCGACCGAATGCTAGAAGCTACCGAACGCATGCGCGTAGTTGGCGTCGCTGAAGTGGAAAAAGAAAAGGCTATTGAAACCGAACGCCGCAACATCCAAGAGGTGATTCGCGAGCGAGTTGTGGTCGAACGCTCGGTAGTAGAAGAGCAACAACGCATCAAGGACACCGAAGAATTCGCTGCTGCCGACCGAAAGAAGAAGGTTGAAATCACCGCCGCGGTTAAAGCTGCTGAAGCCTCACGCAAGGCCGCCGAAATGCTGGCGGAACAGGTCCGGATTGAAGCTGAAGCTGAAAAGGACCGCATCGAGAAATCGGCTGCTGCCAAGAAGATGATGGCTGAAGCGGTGACTGCCGAAAGCGGAGCGGTTGGTATGGCTGAAGCTAAAGTGCAGGAAGCCAAAGCAGCGGCTATCGAAAAGACTGGTCTGGCCGAGGCTCGTGTGCTCAAGGAAAAATTCCTCAGCGAAGCTCAAGGCATCCACGAAAAGGCTGCCGCGATGAAAGAACTGGATGGCGTTGGTCGCGATCACGAAGAGTTCAAACTGCGGCTCGAAAAAGAGAAGCAAGTCGAAATCGCTGCCATCGGCGCGCAACAGAATATCGCTCAACAACAAGCTGAAGTCATGGGCCAAGCCCTCAAGTCGGCAAAGATCGACATCGTTGGTGGCGACGGCGAGTTCTTCGAACAGATCTCGGCGGCGGTTCGTGGCGGCAAAGCCATCGATCGATTCATGTCGAACTCGCAAGTTGCAACCGATGTGAAGAACACCTTCTTCCCAGGCGATCCAGCCTCCTTCAAGGACAACCTTGGGCGGTTACTCGGGCAGTTCAACATCAGCGCTACAGACGTAAAAGACCTGAGTATCGCAGCGGTGATGGCACAACTGCTAACCAGTGGTGGTGCGTCAGGGCTTCGATCACAAGTCATCGGTCTTCTCGGGCTAGCTGAATCGTTGAAGATTGCGGATAAGCCGCTGAGCCAAGTGCTAGATATCAAGCTACCCTTGGCTGAAACTAAAACGGCCGACGTAAAGACGGCCGAAGCAAAGTCGGTTGCCAATAAAGCTAAACCCAAGCTTGAGTCTTAACACCAGCCTGACTGATAACGTCAATGACCGACACCTTAGCAGCCGGTACATATGAAGTACTTCGAGGTCGACTGCGCGAAGCAGCAGCCGACCTGCGAGGCCGCTTCGAACAACTGAACAAAGCTCGTTCAGAAGTTTTCGGCAATATCGAAACGCGGCTTAAGACCACCGCTCATGTAACCACCGATCATAACTGCGTACCGCGAGACATCCTGGCAATTGGCGATCAGTTGTTGCTGGGCTACAACGTGCAGTTCGGCTTGCAGACCGACATTCGCCCCGAAGATGTCTTTTCGCTGTATCGATGGAGCGGCGATATTGTCCAGAACGTTCCACTCGATCTGTTCGATGATCGGTTGCGTCGCGATTTTTCAGAGCTTTACCGATATTACAAGAACACGACTTTCTCGAGATTTTACAGCAGCGGCCCCAATCTTTACTTCGTCTTTCAAGTAGGCAAGTCACCCACAGACATCAAAACGTTCAAGTGGGTTACCGCGGATAACAAGGTACGCTACGTCGATAATCGTAGCGAACAAGAGGTCCGACTTCCTAGCCAACATGCCTTTCAATGGAAGCGGACAACTCGCGATCAACACCGCAGCGGCGCACACCCACACATCTCGATTGAGGATATCGTTTTCGTCGAATGCGTCGGCGGCGATCTAACGATCAAGATTGAGGACAACACGCAATCCGGTTCGGGCATCTACTCCGAACCAGTCGAAAATGCGGACCAAACGCTAGACGATGCCGAGATCTACTACTGTGTGCTCGGCAATTTAGTGCTGCTGAAGATGAAGCCGTATCAGGAACGCGACTTCCGGCATCTCGTTTTCAGCCGCAAGCGATCCTCCGTGATACGCTTGGATGGTATCGCTAAGTCATGCGTTTTGTTGCCTCAAGATCACGGCATAATCTTTCCTGGCGGCTTTGTTCTGCAAACGGGCGAGCACAAGCTGTTTGATCATGGACTCGAACAACTCATGTTCGAACGAACCATCGCGGCACCTAACGGCGAAGACTTTCTGTACGTCTTCGTCGATCCCGCAACCGGGACTTATCTTCACTTGCGCTACAACGTGATTCGGCAAGCTGTCGAGACGCCGTTGGTTTGCAACGGTTACGCTCAATTCGAAGATGGTCAACTGATCACGATTCGCAGCAATGATGACCCACAAAAACATCACGCGCTTCAGGTCTGGCAAACACCGTTTGTCAGCCCCAACTACAAAGTCCAAGTCGCTACCGATTCGATGTTGTTCAAGATCGGAAACCGTGATCTGGTTTCTGGTATGGCCGAGTGTCAAGAACTGTTGAATCTAATCGACAAGGATGACAGCTATCAAGGGCTGTACGTCGATCTTGTTAAGCGTTCCACCAATATCTTGGACGGCTATCACTGGATTGGTCGAGAAGAGACCTTCCAATTCGATCAACCGCTACTCAAGATCCGCGAAGCAGCCACAGCCGCGGTCGAAGAGTTTGAAAAAGTTGTTCGAGTTCGTCGAGAAACTGAAACGGCCACTCGATCCGCCGAATCAACGATAGCCGAGCTACTGAAAGCTATCCAGCGAAGTACGTTCGAGTCGGTCGAGCAATTTGTTTCGAAGCTAGCCGCAATTCGCGAGCAACGTGGTCACGCCATCGGGCTCCGTGAGCTTCGTTACGTTAACCTTGAACTGGTCGAGTCGCTTGAAAAATCGCTGATCGAAGCGAATGAGCGGCTTGGACAGCGTTGTGTGCAGTTCCTTCTCGGTCCAAAATCACTCGATCCTTATCAGCTCCGAATCCAAACGACCGCTGGGCGGATCGAAGCTGTTAAAACGGCCGCTGATGGACGTGCTTTGCAAGAAGAATTAACGGCGATTGGTAAGGACCTCGAACTGCTGATCGAGACAGTTTCGCAGTTGAAGATCGACGACTTAACGCAGCGAACAGCCATCGTTGATCGGACAGGCAATCTGCTGGCGGAACTCAATCGCGTTCGCTCAAGCGTGTCCGCGCGAGTGCGAGACTTGCTTTCTGGAGAGATGGAAGCCGACTTTGCAAGTCAAACAAAATTACTGGACCAAGCCGCAGCAGGTTCACTCGAAACGGCCGATACGCCAGAGAAAGTCGACGAAGCACTGACGCGTTTGATGCTTCAACTAGAGGAGTTGGAAGGCCGCTTTGCCGAGTTTGACTCGCTGATTACTCGACTCACCGAAAAGCGAGAGTCCCTATACGAAGCGTTCGAATCCAAGCGATTGCAACTTGTCGAAGTACGATCGCGCCGCGCCGACTCGCTTGTTGCCGCGGCCGACCGGATTCTGCAAGGCGTTACGACACGAGCACTTCGACTTAGCGATGCAGATGCGTTGCGAGGCTACTTAGCCTCGGATGCGATGGTCGACAAAGTACGGCAAATCGCCGATCAACTCGGGCAGCTTGGCGACACCGTTCGCATGGACGATGTTTTGAGTCGCCTAAAGTCGATTGGCGATGATTCGCTTCGACAATTGCGAGATCGCCAGGAACTGTTTTCTGGCGACGAAGGCCTGATACGACTTGGAAAACACCAGTTCAGTGTCAATCAACAAGCGATCGAGTTAACGACGGTTGTTCGGCAGGGACAGATCCAGTTGCACCTCACGGGCACGCAGTTCTTTAAGCCGATGAGCGATCCTGCGCTCGATCAGGCTCGCGACTTGTGGGACCAACATCTTCCTAGTGAGTCGCCGCAGATCTATCGTGGCGAATTCTTGGCTGCGGTGTTTGCTGATGAATTGCAGCAGGGCCGGTTGAACTTTAGTGTAAAGCAGTTCCTTGCTTCGTCGGACGACCAGCGATTGGAATGGATGCGGGCCTTCATGCAAGCTCGACATGACGAAGGCTACTCGCGCGGCGTTCATGACAACGACGCGAGTCGGATCGCTTTGTCGATGCTGACTTTGGAACAGGCTCTGGGGTTGTTACGCTATGAACCGCAGATTCGTGGTCGAGCAAACTTTGCGTGGCAGTTTCTGGTACCGGCTAACGTTCGAACTGAAGCAGAGGGTTGGATCGCATCGCTGAGTCATGTAGTTCAAGTGTTACCCAAGACTTCGCCAAGTGCAGCTTATGTACTCAGGCTGAGAGAGCTGTTGAGCCATTACGCGACTGAACTCTTTGCCCCAACAGGCTCAACTGCCACTACTGCCACTACTGCCACTACTGCTTCGAACGGCCACGTTAACTCGTCCGACAGCGAAGCTATCCAGCAGCAGATCGAACAGGCGGCTGATTACCTTTTCCAGCTATTGCGATGGCGATTCGATCGGCAGTTGAACAGTGGAGAATCACAGTCGCAGCGTACCGTCTTAGTCTCGCCGCGAGCCTCACAAACGGTTCAACGTCTCAAGGATCACCTATCATCCGCCGACAGCGCGAAGATACAACTAGCCTTGTCTAAGCTATCGACTCAACCACTGGCTGCATGGACACTTGCCTGCGACGCAGTGCATGGCTTTGTTCGCGGAATCGGTGAATCCGAGACTTCGAATATCGACGATCTTTATCCCTACGCGACCGAAATAGCCGCACTGGTGCTCGATGAATCTGCGGTAACTGTTGTCGCGCAGGAGCTGGCCGCTGACGGTCCGAATAAGTCGCAGGGAATCACCACGATCGAAGGACTTTCCGGCGACCATGCCTTGTTGCAACAGGGCAAGCTAAAGTTGCATTACCATGAATTCAAAAAGCGACTTAGCAGCTATATTCGCACTGGACTGCCTAGGTTCAAGGCGCTGCGAGAAACAAAGTTACGTCTACTCCATCAAGCTGATCAGCAGTTGAAATGCCGTGATTTCAAAGCCAAGGTGCTCACGAGCTTCGTACGTAACAAGTTGATCGACGAAGTCTACTTGCCTCTGATCGGTGATAACTTAGCAAAACAGATCGGAGCTGCGGGTGAAGGAAAACGAAGCGACCGCATGGGCATGCTTCTACTGATCAGCCCACCTGGTTACGGCAAGACAACGTTGATGGAGTATGTCGCGAATCGATTGGGACTGGTGTTCGTTAAGATCAACGGACCAGCTCTCGGGCACAAGATCACGTCCTTAGATCCCGCCGAAGCCACCAACGCATCGGCTCGAGAGGAAGTCAAGCGAATCAACTTGGCCCTGGAGATGGGCGACAATGTCATGCTGTATCTCGATGACATTCAGCATTGCAATGCAGAGTTGCTGCAGAAGTTCATCCCACTTTGCGATGCCACGCGAAAGATCGAAGGCGTGTGGGATGGCGTACCCAAGACGTACGATCTTCGCGGACGCAAGTTCGCAGTCGTGATGGCTGGGAACCCTTACACGGAGAGCGGCGAACGCTTTCAGATTCCAGACATGCTGGCCAACCGCTCCGATGTGTACAACTTAGGCGAGATCATCGGCGATGCGAAGGAGGCCTTTGAGCTGAGCTACATCGAAAACTGCCTAACCAGCAATACAGTACTTCAACCGCTGACACGAGTCAGCAACAAAGATCAACGCTCGATTATTCGAACTGCCGAGGTAGGCACTACGGATGGACTGAATCTTGAATCCAGCTTGCCCGTCGATCAGCTTAGCGAAATGATTCGTGTTCTTGCGAAGCTGCTGAAGGTTCGCGACGTGATCCTACGAGTCAACCGAGCTTACATCCGTAGCGCGGCTCAAGCCGATTCTTATCGAACGGAGCCACCGTTCAAGCTACAGGGCAGCTACCGAAACATGAATCGCATCGCTGAGCGTATCGTGGCCGTGATGAATGACCAAGAATTAGACACCTTAGTCCTGGCCAACTATGAACAGGACGCTCAGACATTGACTCGCGATGGCGAAGCCAATCTCTTGAAGTTCAAAGAGCTGCTTGGCACACTTACGAAGACCGAAACAGAGCGATGGGAGAGCATCAAGTATGCCTATATCGAAAGTGTTCGGATGAAAGGCGTTGAAGGCGACGATAGCACCGCACAAGTCCTGCGAACGCTGACCGGACTTCGCGATGGACTCGAATCGATTCGAAAGACGATGGCCCTGGCGATCTCGGCTCAACAACCTGAAAAACAAGTCCAAGCGGTAGAGCAGGGTGTATCAAAACTCACGAGCGGCTTGT
>CAYWNG010000233.1:0-9127 GCA_964458685.1 uncultured Pirellulaceae bacterium | reverse complement strand
GCGCAACCAATGCAGTTTTGGCTCTGTCCTCCGAACAGGCATCGACGGGAGTCGTAACGCACTCATCCGGGAATCACGCCGCAGCGCTGGCTCGCGCGGCACGCCTTCGATCGATCCCGGCGTACATCGTCATGCCTCATAACTCGGCGCAAACGAAAATCGCCAGCGTCCGTTCATTCGGCTTCGAGCCACATTTCTGCGAGCCCTCGGCACCTGCACGCGCTGCGGCTTGCGACCTGTTGATGCAGCAAACCGGTGCCGCGCTGGTTCATCCGTACAATGACACCAAGGTGATCTGCGGGCAAGGAACAACAGGACTTGAGATCGTCGAACATTTGCCGCAAGTGGATGTTGTGCTGGCACCAGTGGGAGGTGGTGGTTTGATTTCGGGGTTGTTGATCGCACTCAAAGCGATCAACCCAAAGATCCAGGTCATTGCCGTGGAACCCGAGCAAGCCGACGATGCGAGCCGAAGTCTACAGTCAGGAAAGATCGAACAGCCCAATCGGTACGATACTGTGGCAGACGGTTTGCGCAGCTGTTTGGGTGAGCTAACCTTCGAAGTCATTCAGAAACTGCTTGACCAAATCGTGCTAGTATCCGACGCAGAGATCCTAACCGCCATGCGTGAGCTAGCGCAGGATGGTCGCTTAGTTGTAGAACCATCTGGAGCGGTTTCTTTTGCCGGCGCAAAGAAGATCGCTCAACAACTATCTGGCAAGAATGTTTGCGCAGTGTTGAGCGGCGGAAACTTAGACTTTGGAATGTGCCAGTTGGGCGCAAAGCCAAACTAGCACTCGAAGCTTGTAGAAGTCTAAGGCACTCGTGTCGGTACTTTGAGTTAGGTGCTCTTCTTGGGCCAGAAGCTTAACCATGAAGATGTTGAGCTTGCTGCAACGGGAGCACCGATTGGAACGTCCTCTGCCGCGGGTGCCTTGTTAGTCTCGCCACATAGCAGCGTCGCCAAGCCTTGCATGGCTTGAGTAATCGGCGCTTTCGGTGCTTGTTGAAGCAATGGAATACCATTGTTTCGAACTTCGACCATCGTGCGGTAGTCGTTCGGAATTTGGTAGAAGATCTCTCGACCAATTGTCTCTTTGGCCTTCTTCAACTTGATCTGACCACTCTCCAAACCAACGCGATTGACAATGATCTTCAGCTTATCGCGGAAGCCTTCGATTTCATCAAAGGACATTTGAATTCGGACGAGATTTCTCAAGCAAGGCAGATCCAATTGCACCACCATCAAGATGTCGTTTGCGAACTCGAAGGCCGCCAGGTCAATCGGCGTGTAAGCCTTCGATACATCGATGACAATATGACTGAACGTTGCTTTGAGCAATCCAAAGACTCGACGCAATGCATCGGGCGTAATGTACTGAACGTCTTGCAGTTGTACTGGACGTGGCAACAAGTAAAGCCCTGAACTATGTTTGGTCAATGACTTCTTGAGAAGCTGGAAGTCTAATCGTGAGACATTTTGAGTCACGTCGATCAAGCTGTATTCGGGAATAGTGTCCAAGAATACGTCTGCATCACCCACAGCAAGATCGAGGTCAACCAGAGCGACCGTGTTCTGAGGATTCGAAGCCAGAATGCAGCTTAGGTTGACTGCCAAGCTCGTGCAGCCAACTCCACCCGACGCACCGGCGACGGCAAATACACGAGCCGCTTTGGCTTTGCCAGCGCTACCGCCATACTTAGCTTCAGAAATTCTTGCCAGGGCTGCCATCATGTCTTCAAGACTGACGGGACTGGTCAGGAACTCGCGAACGCCAGCTCGCATTGCTTGAAGAATAAGTTGGCCGTCAGAGCTTTTGCTCATCGCCAACAAACAACAGTCCGGAGATTCGACACGTAGACGATCTAAGAGAGCGATGGCCTTTTGAGGATCTGCATCCAAGTTGACTACGCCGACATCGGGTGCCGACTGGCGGACAACATCAGGGAAGAACTCGTAACGCGAGCACTCTGCTTCTAACCAGACAACATCCATGCCAAGCAACATCTTCTTTGTTGCTTCGCGAGTACTGTCAGTTGGGTCTAGCAACGCTAATCGAAGTACATTACTCATTTGATTTAGCCCTCAGCATTCAGTGGTGTACTGCATGCATCTCGAACGATAGGGTACTTTGTATTCATTTCAGGCCTCGCTACGAATGATCTAGCGATAAGTACCTTGCGTGGGTGTGAACGCAGTCTGGGGCGGTGCACCCGTCTTTGGTCGATATTGAACTTCTGCCAGGGTTGGAGCATTCGGGCCGATACTCACTGCTGATGGACGAGGTGTTTGTGACTGCATCATGCCCACATGCGTTGGTGCGGGAGGCATGCTCTCGATCATGCCACTAAACCCTGGCTGCGGCGGAGCAGAGTTCACGGGAGTTTCCATGTAACCCTTCAAGTACAACTCGCGATCGGTTGGACTTTGAGTGTGAACTCCAGGAACACTGCAGGGCACCTGATGCGGTTCCATAGGACCGGCAAAGTCTGGTGTCACGGTGATAAGCAATTCAATCTCGTTCTGCTCTTCACGCGTCTTTCGGAAAAACGCTCCCACCAGTGGCATTTCGGACAGACCGGGGATGCCTTGGTTGATCGATTCGGTGCGGACTTGCAACAATCCAGCTAACGCAAGCGTTTGACCTGCTTGAAGCTCGACACCCGTTTCTAGGAAGCGACTTCGCAGTCCAGGTACCGAAACACCCTCAATGGTTACGCTTCGGCTAGGATCGATTTCGCTAACGTAGGGACGTACTTCGAGGTAGATCTTTCCGTTGCCTAGAACCTTAGCGACATAATCTAGTCGTGTTCCGAACTCGCGGAATTGAATACCGACTTGCCCAAGACCTGCCGGAACGATAATCGGTATTTCACCACCTGAATTGAAGCTTGCTGGGCGACCATCGACGGCTGTCAAAGTCGGGCTAGCCAAGACTTTAACCAAGTTATTACGTCTCAAGGCTTCAATCGAACTCTGAAAGCGAGTGGTGCCGTCAACGATTGAAAAGTTAAAGGTTTGTGTACCTGTGGAGGCCACCGCAGCGCCGGTTCCTCGAAGTACACCAGCGGCCGTGGATGTAACGCTGTCGCTACCGTGCAACAATGCCCAGTCGATACCAAGAGTCCGCAGCTTGGTGCGCGAAACTTCCATGATCTGCGTTTGCAGTTGAATCGTGTGCACGCCCATAACGGTGACGCGATTGATCACGGTTGGGAAGTACTGTTGGGCGATTTGAGAAATCGTGCTCACATCATCGGCGCTGCTTACAAAGCCGTTGATAATGATGCCTTGTTGAAGTGGCGTGAGCTGGATCGTGGCTTCTGGAAGAGTCTTGTGAAGAATCGTTTCCAGTTCACGAACGTCGCCTAGAACCATGACTTCAAGCGTCGATAGCGATTCATCCGCAGCGACTAAGTCGACCTGAGTTACACCAGTCTTCAGCGCGGAGATCTGCAGCCGATTTCCACCCTCAAGCGGAATGGCGTTGACCATCTCTTGATTATGGATGCGAACGCGGCGAAAGGCTTGGTCAGCAATCAGTTCGCGGCTTGTGTTGACCACCATCTCCAGCTTCTGGCGATTGGATTGAAGGTCAACGTTCAAGGGCGTATTCGTGAGTGCCCACTGACTTGTGTAATGCTGTTGCGCATGACACGTATTCGACATACCTATCCAGCCGCCGACGACTCCCAACACGCCTGCTAGCAGACGCATTCGCAGTCCTATACGTCGGAAACTTCGCCGATCACAGACAGCCATGCTTGACATCCTTGTACTCCACAACCCCTAACTAACAGACCTCCTGTCTGATACTGTTAGGGATCGACTGTCACGGGACAGAACTGGCTTGCACCAGTTCGATCTAAAACGCTGACGATGCCATCAATTGATCAGCTTCTCACCGGTCTTGCCTCCACTACTTCCAGAACCTGTTGTAGTGGGAGACGTTGATGGTGCTGAGGTGGGGACCCCACCAGGTCGCTGACTGAATGATCCAGCGTCAGAAGCGGGCCCACCCGACGCGTTGGCATACGTAGTAGGATATGTCGGCGAGTAACCACCGTAACCTAAACTGGATTGCCAGGGATTGGGTGGGTTGGTAGGAGATTTGGTCTCAGTTGCTGTAGTGGAGACTTCCTTGGGGAACTCATTACCGGAATATTCGTAACGTTTTACCCCGTTTGCCGTCATGATGATGATCTCGTTCTTAGCTGGCTTCGGCTGAGAAGGTTCTGCAGCCGTCAGGGTAGGAGCAGAAGTGGTCAAAGAAACTGGCTTCTCAATCGGTTCAAGTGGGGTGCCAGAAAGCGATTGCTCTTTGGCCCAGTTCAAAAACGTTTCACCAGTGTCTTCAGAGGCAGTCTTGATATTGCCATCTTCAGCCAAAGGACGAATGTTTAGGTCAAGCTTGCCCATGGTGCTAGCAAGCAAGAGAGCTTGATACTGACCCTGCTTGATCAACAGATTAAACAACGTACCTTTTGAACCTTTGTTCTCAGCATTGCGATCTGGGTTGCCGTTAATTCCCCAAACTTGAACACTACGCAGTACAGTCTTGACGTCAGGCGACTTGTTTTTGTTGCCAGGGGTCGTAAATGTGCCCGAGATATCAACCCAGTCCCCTGGCTTGATGTAGTTGTTCTCGTAGGGAACGTCAAATAGCGTGAAGCCGGCTGGAAGGTTAGTTCCAGCGCTATCATTAGAGTTGTTCAGCTTCTGTGCAATCAACGCCTCGCCAGGGAAAATGGTCTGGCTGGCATACTTGCCTTCGATGTCCTTGATGTTGGTGATGGCTCCCGCAGGCAATCGCGAGCGAGGCCATTTATCAAGCTTCACCTTCTCGACAGTCAGCTTGCTGGCATTCTTGATCTCAGCAGTGGCGACTAGAATCTCGACCGTTGTTTCTTCTGACTTGCCAGAGTCACGCTCCATGAGCGTTTTGCTCACAGCGACAGCGGCAACCATGCCGCAGCCTAAAGCAACTGTCAGAAGAATTAAGGATTTAGCTCGCATGTCCGAATCTGCCTTCGTCGCTATCCAGGAATGCAGAGAATCGATCCATCGATCCATGCACCCAAAACGTACCCTAAAAATCGTTTCTCGGGCCACAAAGTCTCACCCACCGACCTAGGTGGGCTTATGACAGCATTCATTGGCAATTTGAGCAAACATCGTTGAGTTTATTTCTTGGTGGCTTAAAGCTTGACCCAGTTCGGAGTTCTTACTCAACCATCAAAGGTAGTACCGAACTGAATCTCAATCGATACAAACTCAATAATCGACTTCAAGTAGGTATGCAGAACACGCAAAACTGACAAATTTTGGCGAACTGATACAACTTAACTAACCGTTACAGCAAGCCAGCAAAGGCAAAGTAACCGATAGCAGCCACAGTCATGGGGATTCCGTAAGGAAGCAGTCGCATCCGCGGCTTGCGCTCTTGGGAGATCTCGTACAGTTTGTCTGCGTCGCGAACGGTAACAATTTCATGAAGCAACGATTGAGCTTGAGTCCAGTGCTTCATCCACTGTCCACTGACGGCGATTTGGATGATAGCCATGATCGCTCCGACAATGGTCGTTGCAATGAAGATGTACCAAGTGTGTTCGATGTGAACGAAGGCAGCGATACCGGCCAGCAGCTTGACGTCACCAGCACCCATTCCACCGATTAGGTGTAGACCAAACAGAAGTGCTAGGCCAAAGAACGTAGCTAGCAAGCTCCAGCCCAGGCCGGCGAAGCCGCCAACATAAAAGCTGTACAGCCATCCAGCTACAATCAGCGGATAGGTGATCTTGTTGGGAACCTTCAGGTACAGTCCGTCGATGACCGCGGCGACAACCAGCGTGACAGAGACTGCCCAAATAGCCCAATTCTCAGTAAGGTGTTTTAGTAGTAAATCCATTGTTCTTCCCCGTGTGTTTTCTTGGTGAGCCCATTCGCGATTCATTTGCGGGCTCGGGTGAGGCATGGCGAGCCTAGCGCGGTTGCATGAGCCAGACCAACATACTGGTCAGCACTGTACCGACGAAACACATTAGCTCCCACATTCCTGCGAGCGATTCGACTGGCATAAAATAGGGCGACATAACTTCGGCTCGATCGTAAAACGTGATTCAATAGACAATGTAGCATCTGTCACTAAACACGGCTTGGTAACCACAACTCGCGTCGCGATTACCAAGTACCATGTTTCGTATTTTGGCAAGGACCCGACTGGGCCCAATCAACTAAATCGTGTTAGCGACGTCGTTGAACGTTTGCCGTGCATTGGTACCAAGAGTGGTGATAGCACCCAAGCAAACTACGACGATCAAAGCCAACATAACAGCGTATTCAACTGCAGTTGGTCCGTCTTCAGAAGCTAGGAAACGCTGAACCTTCAAAGCGAAATTCTTCATTACAACTCTCCAATTGTGAGACGCCCAATTCAAGGGCATTGGTTTGACATTGAGCCGCTTTGCCAATCACAAATTTCGCCACTTGCAATCGCTCAGCTAACTCGACAGCAGTCCGATCGGAACTGCAAAGGAAAGTTAGGACAGGAAAAGGCGATGTCAAACTTTGACGTCGGAAATCCTTACGGATTGAGAGAATTTCAGCTCGCTGGCAATACCCTTACCTGCCGCGAGTACGTCGCAATCGTCATAATCGAAGCAACCCAATCTTTGGGAGCTTAACCACGTTCCACTGTGAATTGATCCCAGATGAACTCAAGATTCCGAAAAACTAAATGGCGAATTCGCGAACTACAACAGCAAGTTCGTCAGATGGATCGCCAGCTCTCGGATGCGACAAGTTCTCAGCAAGCGCTCTTGGAACACTTGCCTGTCCACATTATTCAGAAGGACCTAGCCGGCCGCTTCACCTTCGCTTCATCTTCCTTTTGCCAACTCATCGGGTTGGACCGCCAGCAGATCATCGGTCGCAGCGACTTTGAACTCTTTCCGGAAGCCTCGGCAAAAAAGTTTGTCGCCGACGATCAGCGCGTCATTCGCGAGGGAAGCGTTTTTGACGATATCGAAAAAACCGAGTTTGCCGATGGAACGATTACGTACATGCAAGTTCGTAAGGCCCCGCTGCGCGATCGCAATGGCGAAATCGTCGGTGTCCAAGTCATGTTTTGGGATGTGACCAAGGAACACGTCAGTCGTCAAGAGTTGCAACAGATTGAATCCTTGGCGCACGCTTTGATCACGGCCGCCTTGGATGCCGTTCTCTTGGTCGATACCGAAGGTCGCGTCGTGGATGTGAACCCTGCAGCCGAGAGAATTTTGGGATACTCACGCGATCAAGTCGCTGGGCATCCGCCTCTAGATTCGATTCTCCAAACTGCGCTAACGGAACTTGGTCAACGCGCCAGTGAACCGGAAGACTCACTGCAATTGTTCGATCGCAAGGCTTCGATTAGTCGGATAATGCAGGCCGCAACTGGTACGCGGATTGAAGCTAAGGCGCGACGCAAAGATCTCCAGTGGTTCGATGCAGAGATCTCGGCTCATCCACTTTCCATTCAAGGAACCAGCCAAGGCTGGGCTCTTTTCATTCGTGACATCACCAACCGCAAGTCGCGTGAGACGGAATTGCGCCGCGCTAAAGAGGTGGCTGAACACGCTAGCGCGGCCAAGAGCGAGTTCGTGGCAAACGTCAGTCACGAGCTTAGAACTCCACTGACCGGAATTATCGGACTACACGAACTTCTACAGCTTAGCGACATTACTCCACGACAACAGAACTATCTCCAGTTAGCGCAGACGTCAGCAACCAACCTGCTGCATCTTATCGATGACT
Source organism: uncultured Pirellulaceae bacterium (assembly GCA_964458685.1). Taxonomy (GTDB): domain Bacteria; phylum Planctomycetota; class Planctomycetia; order Pirellulales; family Pirellulaceae; genus Aureliella. The sequence continues at coordinate 1,332 of CAYWNG010000233.1, read as the reverse complement.
TGCTTGACTTTTCGAAAATCGAAGCGGGTAAGCTCCAGTTGGATATTGCTCCCTTCACGTTGTTGGAGTGCGTCGAAGAGGCTGCCAATGCAATGGCCGGGCGGGCTCAACTGCGGGGACTAGAGCTTACGGTCGATTGTACAACCCCACTGCCCTACCGCGTTGTCGGTGATGCGTACCGAATTCGTCAGATTCTACTGAACCTTGTCGGCAATGCCATTAAGTTCACCGAACGTGGCGATCTTTGCATTCGCGTCAAGTGTTTGAATCAATCCACCGAGAAAGCCGCAGAAGGGAAGTCTGCGAAGCTGCGTTTCGAAGTTCACGACAACGGTATTGGCGTTCCTGCTGCACAGCGCGAGCTGATTTTCGAAGCCTTCAGACAAGCCGACACGAGCATGACGCGGCGCTACGGAGGCACCGGGCTAGGTCTAGCAATCTGTCGCGACTTGGTTCAAAAGATGAACGGCAAGATTGGTGTCACCGATTCTCAGTTGGTCGAAGGCACCACGAATCCCGGCAGTTGCTTTTACTTCGAAGCGGATTTTCCGATTGAAACGGAACTAGCACCAGCTCAACAATCTCTTTCGCGCCAGGATATCGTGATCGTTGCTGCCGCTAGCCTTTGGCGGAGAATGCTTGAGGTTCGCTTGCAACGGCAAGGATACAACCTGACCGTATTGACCCTGGAACAGTTGCAACAGCGCCATCCAGCCAGACTGTTTTCTGCCGGCAATCACACGATCGTCATGATGGACGCGCGGGAGCTGGCGACGTGGGAGTCGACTTCGCCCCCGGTTGTTGTGCGTTGGATTCTGATTACACCGCTTGCGCAGTCGCAACAAGTTTCCTTGCCCAAGTGGTTAAGCCACGCTGATGTTGTTTGGCTGAATCGGCCGATTCGCGAATCGGAACTCCTCCAAAGCATTTCGTTAGCCCCGGTGACGAACTCGCGTAACAGCGTCAAGTCTGACCCGTCGTTGGGAAGCCGACCTGCGAATGTTCTGCTGGTCGAGGACAGTCCAGTCAACCAAACCGTCCTTCGAGATATGCTCGAGCAATTGGGACACCGCGTCACCTTGGCCAACGATGGACGACAAGCGGCTAGCCTCTGTCTTGAAAAGGAATTTGATTTAGTCTTGATGGACATTCAGATGCCTGAGCTGGATGGATTGCAAGCCACTAAGCTGATTCGGCAAAAGCAAGTCGGCAAGCCTCAGATCATCTACGCCTTGACGGCTCACGCAACATCGGAAGATAGACCACAGTGCCAAGTGGCTCCGACCATTACTTCGGATGGTGGTACGCTGGCTATGCCAGTTCCGCAATCGG
>CAYWNG010000232.1:0-9153 GCA_964458685.1 uncultured Pirellulaceae bacterium | reverse complement strand
TGCATTCAAAAGCCGTTATTCCGCAGTTTTCGATCAGGCTAAATCTTGTTTTCGTCATCGACTAACTTCAAATCCGAAGGAACCGGAGCCTAACGGCTTGCGGCTAGTATTCCTAAGCGGGACGCTCTCGTTAGCGTCCGGTTTTGACAGCATTTGAAAGCCATTCCTCCCCAGTTTTCGATCAGGCTGCTGTGTCCCCATACGAACCCAGATCCCCAGACGAACCCAGAGAAGTTCACCAACCAGACGAAGTTTAACCAAGCGTGCTGTGTCCCCAGACGACCCTGAACTTAAACAATTTTTAACGATAGCAAAGTTTGACAGACCGACCGGTCGGTTGGTAAGCTGTGGGCACTATGAACGTTTCCACCGGCAAAATCAATTGTGCTCTTCTGCTCGATGCAGCCGAAGAGGTTGTCACTCGAGAAGGCGTTACCCGTTTCACCCTAGAAGCCGTCGCGCGGCAAGCGGGGCTGAGCAAAAGCGGGCTACTACATCACTTTCACTCCAAAGAGGCTTTGATCGACGCGGTTGTCGAGCGAACCGTGGAGCAGTGGCGTCAGTCACTTCAAACAGCCGTCGAAGAACAACCAACTGGCCCGCATCGAACCGCGAGAGCTCTCTTGCAATGCAGCTTGGGTGAGATGTCGCAATGGAACGAACGTTTGCGGCGATCCAGCACAGCTCTTCTTGCAGTACTCGTTCACTGCTCGGGTAAATCGACCGCCATGCATCAGTTCTATCAACAAGTGCATGCACAAATGGAGCTGGAAAGCGGCGGGACGGCAACCGGTGACTTAGTCCTGGCTGTCATCGATGGCATCTGGTTGAGATGGGTCACTGGTCTAGCGCCACTCGCGGAAGCTCAGATCATTCACATTCGCGAGCAACTGAAAGCACTCTTGCCCAATCCCTGAACAAGCAACACATAACGAAACCAAGCTCGTTCAAACGACAAAAACTAAGAGCATTGAAAAGAACATTACCGAGGCATACATCTTGAACCAAACGAAAACACGATCCAAGTGGGTCGTACCGCTAATCAGTTCCATTCTTGTTCTTGTCGGCGTTGGGGCCGTCGGCGGCGGGCTTGTCGCATTCAAAGCTTGGCAGTTCAAAAAGATGGAAGCGGAAGGGGCACCACCTGAAATGCCAACTTTCGTCAAACTGTCTGAGGCTCGACCTGTCTCGTTTCGGCAAAACTCTAGTGCCGTTGGAACACTCATCGCTCCACAATGGATCACCCTGAGCAACGAAGTGGCTGGAACCGTGACCCACGTCAATCTTTCTGCAGGCGCAGTCGTAAAGAAAGGCGATGTTCTGCTGCAACTGGATACGAGTATTGAAGTTGCACAACTGCAATCGGCTAAAGCTGCCATGAAGATGGCTAAGTCACGATTTGATCGAACACAAGACGCCTTCAAGCGAGCCGCGTTGACAGCGCTGGAGCTTGATGAAGCCGATAGCGAACGCGCGCAGGCCGAAGCGAAGGTCATCGAACTAGAAGCGATCATCAACAAAAAAACGCTCACCGCTCCCTTCGATGCTCGCATCGGTCTCTCGGACACTCACCTAGGCCAGTACATCCCATCGGGGACCAAGATTGCCACTCTTCAAGGCACCGAAAACTATCTTTTCGTCGACTTTACTCTACCGCAAAGCGTCGCCCATGTTGTCGACGTTGGACAGCAAGTTACTTTGCACTCCGGGCCGACAACGTTGACAGCGACGATCACGGCGATGGACTCACAAACCGACAAGGTGACTCGCAATCGCATGGCCCGAGCCAAGATTGAATCCACACCTCCGTTCATGAAACCAGGGGACAGTGTCAAGGTACTGATTGAGTACGGTCCCGAAGTTCACGCAGTCGCAGTACCCGCCGAGTCGCTTCGCAGGACACCCACCGGCAGTCAAGTCTTTGTAGCCGCGAAGGACAAAGATGGAGCACTTCGAGCACAGCAGCGTACGGTTCAAGTCATTCAAACGATCGGCAATGATGTCGCTCTCTTCTCAGGCGTTCAAATCGGCGAGTCGGTTGTTGGATCGGGTTCGTTCAAGCTGATGAGCGGTGGACTTCTTCAAGTAGCCAGCGAAGTTCAACCTAGCACTGTCCAAGCAAGTCTTAATGGAGAGAATCAATGAACGCCATTACAGACATTTTTATCAAGCGGCCCGTTCTCGCTATCGTCTTGAATCTGATGATCGTGTTGATCGGTGTGCGAGCCTATTTCTCGCTTCCGGTTCAACAATATCCCAAGCTGGAAAGCACCTCCATTGAGATCACCACGATCTACATCGGCGCTAGCGCTGAAACAGTGCGTGGTTTCTTAACAACTCCCATCGAGCAAGCCGTTTCGTCGATCGCCGGGATCGACTACATCGAATCAGAGTCGACGGCTGGTGTCAGTAAGATCACCGTGCGACTTAAGCTGAATCACAGTAGCACTGCTGCGCTCGCCGAGATCAGTGCTCGACTTCAACAAGTTCGACGAGAACTACCCGCCGAAGCTGAACCGCCTCAAGTTGAACTCACCCGAGCCGATCGGCCGTACGCATCGTTCTACATGAGCTTCACGTCGGATGATATGAACATCTCTCAGTTGACCGACTGGTTGATTCGAAACATTCAGCCCCAGCTCAAAACGCTTCAAGGTGTTCAGCGTATTGGAATTGAAGCGGGTCAATTGCCCGCCATGCGGATTTGGATCGAGCCCGAAAGGCTATCCGAAGTCAACCTCACACCCGGTGACGTCTTTAGCGCCTTGCGACGCAACAACTACGTCGCGGCCATTGGCCGACTGAAGAGCGATGCTGTTCAAGTGGATCTACTCACGAACACCGACCTCAAGACACCCGATGAATTTCGAGACTTGATCGTCTCGCAACGCAACGACGCCACGATTCGACTGGGCGAAATCGCTAAAGTTGAATTGGGTTCGGAAGAGCCGATGATGAATGCGTTGTATGGCGGTAAGCAAGCTGTTTATGTTTCCGTCTGGCCATTGCCTGGAAGCAACGAAATTGAAGTCGCCCACAGCTTACGCAAAGAGATGGAACGACTGAAAGGCACACTTCCCAGCAACATCGACATGCAACTCGCCTTCGACGCGACCAAGTTTATGGAGAATGCGATCAGCGAAATCACCAAGACGCTTTTCGAAACAATCTTAATCGTTGGCGTCGTAGTCTTCCTCTTCATGGGATCGCTAAGGACAGCGATCGTTCCATTGATTGCCATGCCGGTCTCTCTCATCGGCGCTATCTTGATCATGCGGATGATGGATTTCTCGCTCAACCTGCTTACGCTACTGGCGATTGTCCTTTCCGTGGGGCTGGTTGTGGACGACGCGATCGTCGTCGTAGAGAACATCCAACGTCACGTTTTGGAAGGCAAACGAAGAATCGAAGCCGCCTTACTTGGCGCTCGCGAATTGGTGGGACCAATCATCGCCATGACAATTACCTTGGCGACGGTGTACGCTCCGATAGGTATCCAGAGCGGACTAACTGGGATGCTCTTCAAAGAGTTTGCCTTTACCCTGGCTTCGGCAGTCCTTGTTTCAGGGATTGTGGCGGTAACTTTATCGCCGATTATGAGCGCCTACATGATCAAGCCCGCGGGCAAAGAGAGCTTTTTGACTCGGTTTGTGAACAATCGCTTTGAGTCTCTCAAGAATTTGTACGGCAAAGTACTCACGGTCTCGCTACAAGCTCGCTACGGCATCTTTGCTGGAACGATATTGATCGCTTTCGCCGCGGCTCCGCTGTACATGTTCTCCGGTAAAGAACTGGCCCCCGCTGAAGATCAAAGCGCTATCGCCGTAATGTTGCAAGCTGCACCCGATTCGACTTTGGAGGCTTCGACGAAATCAACGCTCAAACTGGCGGGCGAGTTTGGTAAGTTGCCCGAGACCAGCTATATGTGGGCGTTGGCAAGTGCTTCAGGCGGATTCGGTGGAGTCATCACCAAAGACTTTAAGGACCGTGATCGAACAACGACGGCAATGCTTCCGGATGTCATGGGAATTGCTTCGCAGAGTTCGGGTCTAGAAGCGTTTCCCGTAGTCATTCCGCCTCTTCCAGGTGCAGGCAATTACGGCGTTGAGATTCTGCTCAAGAGTGAACTGCCGCCCGAGGAGCTTGTCGTAATTGCTCAAGAGGTTGTTCAACGAGCGATGAAGACACAGATGTTCATGTTTGCCAACACCAGCTTGAAGTTTGATTTGCCGCAAGCACGAGTGATTGTCGACCGCGAAAAGGTCGCTGACTTAGGCATGGACTTGGCCAGCGTGGCTCAAGAGCTTGGCGTGTTACTTGGCGGCGGTTATGTGAATCGCTTCAACTACTTCAATCGATCCTACCAAGTCATTCCACAATTGGCCGCAGAGGATCGCAAGAGCTTTTCATCGCTAATGAACTTGAAGATCCGCGCGCCTGGTGGTGAGCTTATTCCAGTTTCTAGCTTTGCTTCCATCGAACCGCACACGGCTCCGCGATCTCTCAAGAGATTCCAGCAGCAGTCGGCAATTCAGATATTCGGTGAGCCCTTACCGATTCCCATGCTGACCAAAGAGATGTGTTTGAGCAAGATGGAGGAGATCATTCGCGAGGTTGCCGGCGATCAAGTATCGATCGACTACGGTGGCGAATCACGGCAACTTCGCAATGAGTCCTCGTCGCTAACGGTTACACTGGGGTTTGCTTTGGTCCTGATTTACTTGGTGCTATCAGCTCAATTCCACTCATTCCGCGATCCGCTGATCGTGCTGCTGGGCTCGGTACCACTGGCGATATCGGGAGCACTGGCGCTGACCTTTGTGGGACTGACGACAATCAACATCTACTCGCAAGTTGGATTGATTACGCTGGTGGGATTGGTGGCCAAGAATGGGATTCTGATCGTCGAGTTCGCTAATCACTTGCAGGAGCATGGACATGCGAAACTCGAGGCCATCATGGAGGCCTCGAAAACACGCCTTAGGCCCGTTCTGATTACTTCGGCAGCGACCGTTTTGGGTCACTTCCCGCTGGTAATCGTGGAAGGTCCAGGGGCCATGGCTAGAAACAGTATTGGTATTGTGCTTGTAGCGGGAATGCTGATCGGCACGTTTTTTACGCTGTTCGTCGTTCCAGCTCTTTACCTCATGTTAGCTGCTTCCCACAAGGCACCGACGGAGACCGAGACGCTCTAGCTTGGCAACTTGACAACCAACGGTGACACAAAGCCGGGAATTCTCGACTTACGTAAACACTTACCCGGCAGTTACAATGAGATGTTGTCGCCTGCTTGACAGGCCCTCGCCACGTTCCGAATATCCCAAGCATCCGGGGAACCAAAATGACTAGAGATTTCAGCACCGTCCAAGCGGCAGTCGATGCAATTCGCCGCGGCGAGGTGGTCATAGTTTTGGATGCCGAAGATCGTGAAAACGAAGGTGATTTTATCTGCGCGGCCGAGTTGGTAACGGCCGAGACAATTAACTTCATGCTCAGCGGTCGCGGACAACTTTGTTGCCCGGTGTTGCCTTCAACTTGCGATCGATTGCAGTTGCGCCCCGTCGTCGACAGCAATGACGCTCCGCTTCGAACCGCCTTCATGACTCCCTTGGACCACGCCGGCTGCAAAACTGGGATCACAGCTCAGGAACGCGCAGAAACCATTCGACGCATGGCCGATCCAAATTCGTCGCCCAAGGACTTTGTTCGTCCCGGCCACGTCTATCCTTTGCTTGCTCGTGAGGGCGGGGTCCTGCGACGCGCGGGACACACCGAAGCGGCTGTCGATTTGCCGCGAATGGCTGGGCTGCTGCCTGCTGGTGTGCTAACCGAGATTTTGGATAGCTCGGGAGATCGTGCTACTCGAGATTCTCTGCTAGAGATGGCTGATCAATACGGACTAGAGATCATTACGATCGAGCAGTTGATCGCGCATCGTCGAGTCAACGAGAAGCTGGTGACTCGCGCGGCTCAGGCGAATCTTCCTTCACGATTTGGCAAATTCCAAATCGCTGTTTATGAAGTTCAGTTCGAGACTCAAGAGCCGATCGCTATCTTCATGGGAGACCTAACTGCTCCCGGTCAAGCTCCACTAGTTCGAATGCACAGTAGTTGCTTCACGGGAGACTTGATCGAGTCGCTTCGTTGCGATTGCGGGGACCAGTTGCATCAAGCTCTTCAGATGATCGCGACCGAGGGTCGAGGCGTCTTGGTGTATTTGCCTCAAGAAGGTCGCGGTATCGGCTTGGCGCAAAAGATCCGTGCATACGCCCTTCAAGAGCAAGGGCTGGATACCGTCGAAGCTAATCATGCCTTGGGCTTCAAAGCTGACATGCGAGATTATGGAGTCGGTATTCAAATCCTGAAGGATCTTGGGCTGACTGAAGTAAGACTTCTCACGAACAATCCCAAAAAGACTGAGGCCTTTAATCTCCGCGGATTCGATCTGAAAGTTGTCGATCAAGTTCCGATTCTGTGTGAGCCCAATCCACACAACTTGGCTTATCTTGAAGCCAAGCGTGATAAGATGGGACACCGCATCCCAGTTATCGGCAATCCTCAATAGACGCAACTCGTTTTCCAAGTCCGACTTTATTTCCGAGTCCGACTTTACTTGCTTGCATCAATTCCTTTCCAACTCAATTAAGAACCGAACGAACCTCCCAAGCTCGAATTATGGTCCATCGCTCGACACTCACAATACGCCCGAACGCATCGCCCGAGCAATGGAGCGAAAGTTCAAACGTTGCAGCCGATGCGGATGCTAAGCTCGATGTAAAACCGCTGAAGATCGGCCCCATGGTGGTTGACCCGCCGCTCTTTCAAGCTCCGATGGCTGGTTACACCAACTTTGCCTATCGACAAATCGTTCGAGATTACGGCGGAGTTGGCTTGCAGGCGACCGAGATGGTCAACGCTCGTGGGTTTGCGTGGCTGGATGAACACGAAGCCGAGCATCCGGATCGGCTTTGGGGAGTGCGTGAAGAGCCACGTCCCTTGGCCGTTCAAATCTGGGACAACGATCCTGAAGTCATGGCCAAAGTTGGTCGACGATTGGTCGAAGAGTATCAAGTCAGCGTTGTCGACATTAACTTCGGTTGCCCCGTAAAGCAGGTCACTGAAAAAGCGCACTCAGGTTCTTATCTGCTTCGCGATCCCATGCGGATGCATGCCATCATCTCGCAAATGGTTAAAGCCTGTGCACCGACTCCGGTAACAGCCAAGATCCGATTGGGATGTACACGCGCGTGTGGCAATCCCGCCGAGGTCGCTAGGATTGTCGAAGAGGCTGGAGCCGCGGCTCTGACCGTTCACGGGAGATTCGCAGAAGACTATTTCCGCGGCAGTGCTGATTGGAGTCAGATTGCAGCGATCAAGCAGCACCTCAAGAACATTCCGCTTATCGGTAACGGAGATATCGATAGCGTCGAAAAGGTTGTCTTCGCGTTCAAGCACTACAGCGTCGATGGAGTGATGATCGCTCGAGCCGCGCTGGGCCGTCCGTGGCTGTTTTCGCAGGCTGCGGCGGCGATTCGTGGCGAGCCCATACCGCCCGACCCATCGCTTGACGAGCAGCGTCAATGTTTGCTGCGTCACTACGAACTTGTCATCGCTCGATTCGGTATCACCAAAGGCACGCACCTCATGCGCAAGTACGCTTGCTGCTACGCTCAGGGAATGCCAGGAGCTCGATTTTTCCGCAGCAACGTTGCCCACGTCGAAACCCCCGAAGACTTCTACCAAGTTGTAGAGCGAGACTTTCCGCGAGCTTGATTGTGCGAAGACACCGCGTTAATCGATGAACTCGCTACCCCTTTTTGATCGTACAACCCAAGCAAAGCCCACATCGCGCCCGAAGCGCCCCACTTGGTCGAAAGAGTTTTCATGCCTGAATCACAACCCGAGATTGAGTACTTTGATCTGTTCCCCGAAGCAGTTGGAGAAGACGTTAAAGAGCGTCCGCAACCGGCAGACGATCCTGCAGAAATTGATCAGCCGATTCAGCCCAAGAGCGATATCTTCGCTCAGATGCAGCGGACGATCGAACGATTGGAAAATGACGGCACTTCGCGTGGCGATCTTAAGATATTGAGCAAAACGCTCAGCGAACTGCGTTACGCTTTCCGAGTGTTTCAACCCTATCGCCGACGACGCAAGGTAACGGTCTTTGGATCTGCAAGGACCCCGACGGAACACCCAAGCTACCAACAAGCCGCCGCGTATTCCAAAGCGATGGCCGGGCACGGTTGGATGACTATTACAGGCGCTGGCCACGGCATTATGGAAGCTGGTCACGTCGGCGCGGGCAGAGAATTATCGATGGGCTTAAACATTCACCTGCCTTTCGAACAGAGCGCCAATCCCGTTATCGAAGGCGATCCCAAACTGGTGACGATGAAGTACTTCTTCACTCGCAAACTGATGTTCGTCAAAGAGTGCAGCGCTGTCACAAGCCTGCCCGGAGGTTTTGGTACGCTGGATGAAACCCTCGAAGTGCTCACCTTGCTGCAGACGGGCAAGCAAACCATGCTACCTGTCATTTTGCTGGATGCACCTGGAGGCGATTTCTGGCAACACTTCGGCGAGTTTGTTCAAAAGACGTTGAAGGCCGACGCTCTGATTAGCCCTCAAGATGACAAGCTTTTCATGATTACCGATAGCGTTGATGTCGCTGTGGAAGAGACGCTTAAGTTCTATCGCGTCTATCACAGCATGCGCTACGTTGGCGATCATCTGGTTCTGCGGATCTGCAAGTCTATCACCGACGAACAACTTGACGCACTCAATACAGAATTCGCGGATATCTTGGTGAGCGGCAAAATCGAACTTGTCGAAGCCTTAGCCGAGGAACGCAATGAACCAGAGCTAGCAGACTTACCAAGACTGAAACTGCACTTCAATCGCAAGAACTTAGCCCGTTTTCGTCAGTTGATTGATCGCATCAACGATACCTGCCCAACGTGTACTACAGCCGCAGGTTGTTAGACGTTGTCCGTTGATGCGTTTCTGAATCGCTGGCACTCTAGAATTTACTTTGGTAAGCTTGTAAATCAAACGGAGATGCACGATGAGCTCGGCGGAACGCCCAACATTTGTTTGCGTAGAAGAATTTCTCGCTACGGAAGAGCTCGCCGAGACCAAGCACGAGTATAT